>NZ_JBATKE010000106.1:0-28584 GCF_049669105.1 Eudoraea sp. | reverse complement strand
GAATATGGCCTTACCACGTTAACAGTTTCAGTTCCAATGTCTTTATCGTCTTGTGCCGATAAAAGGTGTACCAGACCTATTAAAGCGATTAATGTAATTTTTAGTTCCTTTTGCATATTGTGTTTTTGGACTAATTAATTTCCTTCGGGAACAATGGATGAATTTCGTTGTGCTTCTTTGGATTTTATAATAGCTAATTCCCCTTTTGCCTCAGTAACGATCTGGTCATAATCGCCAAAATTTGTAATTACACTTTCTAGAATATATGTAGCCTGATATGCGTCATCCAGTTCATAATAATTCTTAGCCATTAGAATTAGCCCTTTACCCCCCCATTCCTTGTAGGCGGCATAATCTCTTGCTAATTTTTGCACTGAACTATTTGATGACTCAAAGGACCCGGCTTTTTGCTTAAAGTAGGCGTCATAATACCATGCTTCTGCTGCCAATCCACCGCTAGCGATTTTCAAAACTTCGGCATAAGCCTTCTCTGCTCTTTCTTCATTACCAGTTGCTATAGCAGATCTTGCAATCATTATTTGTGCATCACTCTTAATTCTATCGTCAATATTATCTGTTTCCAAAACTTTTTCAGCGTAAGCTATGGTCTGGTCATAATTCTTTTGTTCATAAGAACCTTTCATTAGGTTAGATCGGGCAAATGTTCTGTTTTGTTGAATATCAGCGATTGATTCCAAACGCTGAAGGAATGGAAGTGCGGAGGTATAGTTTTTATTTCCAACATAAATCTCACAGACCCTGGTAAGGGCTTGTTCTGAATATTCACTCGCCCCACTGTTGGCAACAAAGGTATAACCAGGAAGTGCCCTGTCTTTATCCCCTTTCGCAAAATATAATTGGGCCAGTTTAAAGTTGGCATTAATGCTATGTAATCCATTTGGAAAATCCCTTATATAGCTTTCATATCCTTTAATTGCGGCTTCTTTCTTACCCTGAAGGTTCTGCTTCTCAGCAGATTCATAACTGGCATTATCTAATTCGGCATCAGATACCTCAACAAAATCTAATCCTTCAACCCACCTTGCGTACTCGCTAACCTGACCTGTATCTACATAAATAAGTTTAGCTGTGGCCACCGCCTGGATTGCTTCCTGGGAGTTTGGATAATCCCGGACAACTGTTTTAAACTTACTTAAAGCAAGATCATTTTTATTAGAATTATAAAACACGAGTCCCTGCCTGAGCAATGCCTGGGGGACCAAAGTACTACCAGGATAATCACTAATTAGCCGGTCATAGGTTTCCAACCCAATTGCCTCCTGGTTTTCTTTTATATATGAATTGCCCAATTCAAATAGTGCATCATCCTTTAAACTGGATTTGGGATACTTTGAGATAAAAGCATTGAGTTCCTCAATTTTTGTAGCACTCCTATCAATAAAACCATAGCTAATAGCTTTTTGGAATGCCGCGTAGTCCTTCTCCGGACTACTTGACTGCAAAACTTTAGTATAAGATTCAATAGCAGGCCAGTATTTACTGGTGACGAAAAAACAATCGCCCAGGCGCACATTGGCATCATTTTTTTTATCAGTATCCGTTCCCTTATCGGCATAAGCCTGGTAATAGGAAATTGCGTTGTTGTAATCTTTTAGTTTAAAATAGGTATACCCCAGGTTATAATCCAGATCCTTGGTTTCCTCCGTGCGCGATGCCGCCGGGTTATTTTTAAATTGAAGATAGTCTGAAAGTGCCTCCTCAAAAGCATTAAGCATATATTGAGATTCCGCCTTCCAATATCTGGCGCGTGCTTTGAAGAATTCATCAGATGCGTTATTGAGTGATTTAGCAAACAACATATGTGCGGAGGCGTAATCTGTTTCTATGAACAATTCAACTCCGCGATAGAAGGCTACCTTCTGATAGGTCGCTTTACTGGCGAAACTGCTGTTTTCCTCCAATAGGGCGAGTGCGCCTTCAAAATTTTTAGAGGTAATATAGGAGTCAACCAATAATTCCTGGATTTCCTTAGAATGAGAATCGTTGGGATAGGTTTCCAGATAGCCAGTTAAGACCTTAGGCACAGGTTCATAAGGATTCCCTATTTCATAACTCAATCGAGTATAATTAAGATACGCATCCTTTTGTATCTCAGTATTAAATTCCATTTGTGAAGCATTCCTAAAAGCATTTAACGCTTCTTGCTTTTTACCGAGGTTTAAATAGCACTCCGCCAAATGGTAATACGCATTTTGAGCAACTCCGTTGTTACCTTCGATTATTTTATTGAATTGGTTAATAGCATTGGCGTAGTCTTCCTGTTTATAGTAACAATAACCTAATAAATAGTGATCTGTATTGCTCCATTTACCACGTTTCCCTTTATAAGCTTCCAAATAGGGTATAGCATTTGCATACTGTTCTAAATTGAAATAGCTCTCTCCAATTATTTTATTTAGTTCAGATACTTCCTGTCTGTCAGATTTTGTCAACTGTGATTTGGCCAGCTCAATAGCCTCTTCAAATTTACCCAGCTTAAAATTCATATCGGCCTGATAATAGGAAAGCTTATCACTTAACTCTTCCTGATCTGATATCTGATCGAAACGTTCGTTAGCCCCCTCATAATCATCCTGTTGATAGGCAATATACCCAAGATAATATTTGGCTTGAGAACCATAAGTGGCTGATGTGGTTACTTTGCTTAAATAACGTTCAGCTTCCTTTGGCTTTTTGGAACTGAATAAGGAATAACCCATATTAAAATTAAACCGCTCCTTTTCCAGAGCTGACATAGAATTTTGGTCTACCTTTCTATACCACGTAAGGGCATAAGGATATTTGCCGTTTTCGAAATAATAATCGGCTACATCCATAAAAGCGGAATTTCGTTTTGTAGAAGTTGGGTAGTTGGCTACAAAATTTTCCATCAACCTGTCCGCACCAAGCTGATTTAATCTTACTGCCGCATTGGCTACATAATAAGCACTATTAGCTTCCGTTTCAAAATC
Source organism: Eudoraea sp. (assembly GCF_049669105.1). NCBI lineage: Bacteria > Pseudomonadati > Bacteroidota > Flavobacteriia > Flavobacteriales > Flavobacteriaceae > Eudoraea > Eudoraea sp. Next base: position 25,612 of record NZ_JBATKE010000106.1, on the reverse strand, counting down.
CTTGGTACTCGTTTGCACTTTTTCGAAAATGGTCTGAGCCGCCTGATATTGTTTGCTGTTGTACAGTGCCAGCGCATCCTGATACTGTTTTTGAGGATGGGTATAAATTTTTGATTCCTGGGCGTAGCCAGAAATAGTTATCCCAATGAAATATAGAAGTAGCGCGGTTTTTTTCTTTCGCATAATGTTCTCTAGCTGTTAAGAAGTACCGTAATTTCCCATAATAACGTCAAATATTGTTACTAAGTATGTTCAACAACTAAATAATAGATTTTTACTTCATGTGAGCCCGAATTAGGAAGGAACTTATTACTTTTATATCAACATTTAAATTATGAGTGAAAGCATACTGAATCTGAATGAAGTTGCCGTTTTCCAAAAAGATAGTATGGTGCTGAATGATATTACTCTGGAGGTAAAAAAAGGAGAGTTTGTATATCTGATCGGAAAGACGGGAAGTGGAAAAAGCAGCCTGATGAAAACCCTTTACGCAGATCTTCCACTTTTAGAGGGACATGGCCGAATTGTAGGATTCAATCTAAAAACCCTTGAAGAAAAGGATATCCCTTTTTTAAGGCGAAAACTGGGCATTGTTTTCCAGGATTTTAAATTACTTCCGGACAGAAATATCAATAAGAATCTAATGTTTGTTCTCAAGGCAACCGGCTGGAAAGATCCGGACAAAATGGACGCAAAAATTGAAGAGGTACTGGATAAGGTGGGCATGAAGACCAAAGGTTTTAAATTTCCTCATGAGTTGTCCGGAGGAGAACAACAGCGGATTGCCATAGCAAGGGCATTATTGAATGATCCGGAAATAATTCTGGCCGATGAACCAACAGGTAACCTGGATCCACAGACAAGTGTTGAAGTCATGAAGGTACTGCAGGAAATTAATAAGGCGGGAAGAACCATCCTAATGGCCACCCATGATTATGCCTTGCTGTTAAAATATCCCTCAAAAACCCTAAAATGTGAAGGTGCCAAAGTATTCGAGGTGGTCCAAAAAGCAGTTTAATAAAATTGATGAGACACCTTCAATCATCCTGAAGCGGAAATTTACTAATCTACATAAGAATTAATTGGTGGTTGCAAAATGCAATTATTCTAAATAATTAATTATCTTTCAATCGCTCCAAGTCTATTACAATACCATTTAAGTTAGTTTAATTCAAGTCTTCGAAAGCAAATTGGATTGAATTACAACCAATTTTTTATATTAACCAAACCAATAAATCATGAAGATATACAAGTCTTTAATTTTTAGTTTTATCCTATTATTTTTCTTTTCATGTAAAGAAGAAAAACCCGCACCAGAAGTTGTAGAAAAAATTGAGGTTCGCGAATGGAAACCAGAAGATACCAGAAGCCTAACAGGTCTTACGGTTAAACGGGGACTTAAAGTAAAAACAGCACTTGCCACTCCGGGTTATGTGATGTTCCAACCCACAGAAACCACTAAAACACATCTTATTAATCTAGATGGTGAAGTGGTTCATACCTGGGAAGGCGAATTGGCGATAGTTAACCAATATTTAAAAGAGAATGGCAACCTGGTCAGATTAGAAGTAGACCCTGACTTTCCCACTTTTGCAGCGGGAGGACAAGCAGGAAGGATCAGGGAATACGACTGGGATGGCAATATCTTATGGGATTTTGAATGGGCAGATGAAGATGAGTTGATACATCATGATATTGAATTATTACCAAACGGAAATATTCTGGCGATTTCCTACGAAGCCAAATCACAGAAAGATGTTCTAGAGGCGGGCAGAGATCCGAAACATGTAACTAAAGCCGGACTTTGGCCAGACAAGATTATAGAAATAAAACCATCAGGATCCACGGGAGGAGAAATTGTATGGGAATGGCATATGTGGGATCATTTAATCCAGGATATAGACAGTACCAAAAATAATTATGGGGTTCTGGCAGAAAATCCCAGAAAAATTAACTTTAATGTACTCGGGGATATATATCCTCCAATGACTGAAGAACAGGTTCAACAAGGGATAAAAATGGGTATGATGACGGGAAATGCCACCGTAGACAACCAGCATTCCGATTTTACCCACACCAATGCTATTGCCTATAATGCAGAATTAGATCAGATAGCCATCAGCATTCCTGCTTACAGTGAAATAATGATCATAGACCATGGCACAACTATTGAAGAAGCCCGAGGAAGTACTGGTGGCAGATGGGGACATGGGGGAGATCTATTGTATCGTTGGGGTAACCCTGCCAATTACGGAAGAGGATCAAAAGCAGATCGTAAACTCTTTTTTGAACACGATATAAAATGGATTCCGAAGGGATATCCCGGTGAAGGTCATTTAATGGTTTTTAACAATGATATTGAACACCCTGACAATAAAGTACCTTCTATGTGGGCAGTATTAATGACCAGCAAATCTCCGGAAGTAGTAACCCCGGTAGGGGTACTTGGCAATCATAGTGCAGTTTTCGAATTTATACCTCCAACTAATGCTGATGGGGCTTATATTTTGGCTGAGAATGAAGCATTCGGACCAGAAGGGCCTCATTGGTCCTATACAGCACCGGACAAATACTCGTTTTATTCAGCTTTTGTTTCGGGTGCCCATCGTATGAAAAATGGAAATACCCTAATCACCTCTGGAGCTAAAGGACGAATGATGGAAGTTACCCCGGATGGACAAATTGTTTGGGAATATTGGAATCCTTATAATGACCATTACAGAATGCCTGACGGCACTGTGGCATCTCCAATAGGACCATTTAAATATATGCAATTCAGGGCAACACATTTCACAGAAGACTTCCCTGCCTTTGCAGGCAAAGACCTGACTCCCCTTGCAGAACAACCCGAACCATTTATCTTTGAAATGCCTCCGCCACCCGTAGCGCAGGATAGTGTACAATAAATCGAAACTCAATTAATTACTAACATAAAACTAAAAACAAATGTCTATTAAAATTATAGGAGCCGGATTACCAAGGACCGGCACAAACACCTTAAAACAGAGCCTGGAACAATTAGGTCATAAACACGTTTACCACATGAAGGAATTGCTGGTAAACCCGGAAAAACTACATTATTGGAAAACCCTTGATGAAACCGGTGATACAGATTGGGATGCACTGTACGAAGGTTATGACGGCACTGTAGATTTTCCCGGCTATCCGTGGTACAAGGAGCACATGAAGCGATACCCCGACGCCAAGGTTATCCTCACCGTACGGGATTTTGAAGCCTGGTATAAAAGCGTAGACAGTACAGTCTTCAGAGCCGGACCACAAACACCCGGAGAAAAGATCAAAATGATGGGAAAATTACTTTTCAGTGCCCGGGCACGTAATGTTGTTAAATGCATTAAATGGTTCAAGAAAGTCTTTTTTGCTGAAAGACTTCAGGGAAAGTTTGGTGATAAAGAATTTGCGAAAAAATTCTGGGAAGATCACATAGCTGAAGTAAAAGCCAACGTACCTGCAGACAAACTATTGGTTTATGATGTGCGGAAAGGGTGGGGGCCACTTTGCAAGTTTTTAGGTGTAGAAGAACCTGCTGAACCTTTGCCACACTTAAATAAAAAAGAGAATTTTAAGGCAATGCTTCCCAAACTTATGAAAGGGGAAATGGTCTAAAAGTAGTTATCGACACAAACCAAACATCACATATGCCCCCGGTGGCTTTTGCCTGCCGGGGGTTAATTATAAATATATTCCACTATGAATACTGAAAGCTGGCAGGTAAAAGTTACCCTTTTACTGGTAAGCAGCCTTACCATCATGTCTATGATTACTATATCTGCTTCATTGCCCGATATGACCAAGGCATTTTCATCGTTACCAAACGCTGAAAACCTTGTAAAGCTTACGCTTTCTTTTCCCGCTCTTTTTATCGCTTTAACTGCCATAATCGCAGGAAAGTTCATTGATAAATTTGGAAGATTGCGACTTTTAAATACAGCACTTATACTCTATGCCATAGGCGGCAGTTCTGGTTACTGGCTGGATAATATTTACCTCATCCTTGCTGGAAGGGCTTTACTGGGTATTTGTGTTGGAATCACGATGACTATTGCCACTACCCTCATAGCAGATTATTATCAGGGTAAATCCAGGCAAAAGTTTGCCGGCTTACAAATAGCAGTAATGTCTTTAGGGGGTATTTTGTTCGTTACGCTTGGAGGTGTCCTGGCAGATATATCATGGCGGGTCCCTTTTTTACTGTATTTATTTCCCCTGGTAATTTTGCCTATGACCCGTTTATATCTAAAAGAGCCAAAGACATTGCATGTTGTAAAAAACAAGGATGCTTCTGTAAAATCACCTAATGTTATATGGCTTGTTTTTGTGAATGTGATGATCATGTGGATTCTGTTTTTTATTATACCGGTACAGATACCGTTCTATTTAAAGTCAATCGGCATTGAAAAAAACACTTTAATTGGCATTGCAATAGCCTCAACTACTTTTTTCTCCGTTATTTCCTCCCTTTCGTTTTCAAAGATTAAAGACAAATTGAGCTTTCAGCAGGTTTTTGGTATTGGTTATTTATTAATGGCTTTGGCCTTTGCCAGTATTTCCTATGGGGGATCATATGGTATGGTTATGATAGGCATGTTACTTTCAGGTTTAGGTATGGGTTTAATGATTCCTAATGCAAATGTTTGGGTAATGCAATTAGCCCCTGAACAAATACGAGGACAGGAAATTGGCAGATTGACCACATTTTGGTTTATGGGTCAGTTTTTGTCACCGATACTATTGCTCCCTTTTTTAAATATAATTTCGCATTCACAGTTATTCATGATACTAACTTATATCATATTGGGCTTGAGTATAAGCTTCTTTATATATAGTATGCTTAACAAAAAGGCAACCGGCGGGGCTTAAAGACTAAAGAATAATCCTCCAAAAGTTGCTGTCAGCATAAATTAAATGATGTTTTCCAAATATCCATTAACTTCGTGGTTGAGCAACTTATGTCGATGTGATTCTTAAAAAACAGGAAAATCTGCCCAATAAAAAATCCAGCCCCTTTGTTGGGATACTCCTTTTTATAGTGTCCTTAATTTTACTTATTCTTACCGGTCCTCTAGGCTTTTTATACGGCATTCTATATTCCTTATTCACAAAAGGTTTTAGAGGTATAGGAGAATATCTATTAAAGATTGCCGTATCTATAGACCAGTTGGGCAATGTATTGATGCAGTATTTACTGAATGCTCTTTGGGTAAAAAGAGGAGGTTACAAATTTGGTAATAGGGATGAGACAATCTCCAGTGCCCTCGGCAGGAACAAAAGACTAGGTACACTAACCCGTTTTGGGCTTGCAATTGATAAAATACTGGACACCCTGGACCCAAACCATTCCCTTAACTCCATAGATTATTATATTGAGCCATCGCAGGAGGTCCTGGATGTACTTGCATGGATTCATATGGCAGACAACCGAATCTTATGCACTAGGAGTTCAGGTAAGGATGTCTATTATATCCCCGGGGGGAAAAGAGAGCCCGGAGAATCTGATACACAAGCACTTTCCAGAGAAATAAAGGAGGAACTACAGGTAACTTTAGACATTTCTTCATTGAAATTTATGGGAATTTTTGAGGCCCGCGCTCATGGGGTTCAACCCGGCGTCATGGTCCGAATGAGCTGCTATACGGGCGGGTATACAGGCGAGTTGTGCCCCGATTTTGAAATTTCTGAAATGGTATGGCTCAGTTACAGCGATAAAAATATGGTAGCTGAAGTAGACAAACTTATTTTTGATTTTCTTAATAAGAAAGGATATCTAATATAAAAATCCAGTAAACCCCTAAAAGTTTTTCGTTACTTTTAGCTCCAATTTTACAAACCTATATAGTAATTTAAAATCACAAATGGTAGTATTGGGCATTGATATTGGTGGCTCCGGAATGAAAGGTGCATTAGTAAATTCCTTAACAGGTGAAATGTTGACCGAACGTTTCAGAATTCCTACTCCTGAATCCAGAAAACCACAAGAAATGGCTGAGGTGGTTAAAAAAATTGTAGAACACTTTAATCATAAAGGACCGGTAGGATGTGGATTTCCAACAATTATCAGGCATGGGATATGTAAATCCAAAGGAAATTTACATAAATCCTGGGTAAATGTAAATGTAAGAGAACTTTTCAGCAATGCCACAGGACTTCCGGTAACGGTTATCAATGATGCAGATGCGGCTGGCTATGCCACCATGAATTACGGGATAGGCCAAGGCAAGGAAGGCCTTGTTGTAATGATTACCATTGGTACTGGTTTAGGCAGCGGTGCATTTTTTAATGGTGAATTAATTCCCAACTTTGAACTTGGCCAGATACCTTATAAGAAACACAAAAAAATTGAAACCTGGGCAGCAGCATCTGCAAAGGAAAATGAAGGCCTGAGCTATAAACAATGGGGCAAGAGGTTTAATATATTTTTGAAATATGTGGAACTTCTAATTTCCCCCGACTATATTATTCTGGGAGGTGGGACTTCCAAAAATTTTGATGAATACAAAGATTATATCACCATTGAAACCCCTGTAATACCGGCGGAACTAAGAAACCAGGCCGGAATAGTCGGCGCAGCAGCTGCGGCGTTGCACGAGGCACCAAGAGATTAGGTCCGAATAATTACCAATAATTTAAGAAATCTTATTCCTTTTTCGGTCTACTTCTTTTAGAAAGACTTTACGAAGGCGTATATGTTTTGGTGTAACCTCCACATATTCATCTTTTTGAATATACTCAAGGGCTTCCTCCAGAGAAAATTTGATGGCCGGTACTATTTTTGCCTTGTCATCTGCTCCTGAAGAACGTACATTAGAAAGCTTCTTGGTTTTAGTAATATTTATTGTCATATCATCACCTCTGGTATTTTCACCAATAACCTGGCCTTCATAAATATCCTCACCCGGATCTACAAAAAATCTTCCTCTTTCCTGTAATTTATCAATTGAATAAGGAATTGCCTTTCCATTTTCCATAGAAACCAATGAACCATTTTGCCTTTGTGGGACATCTCCTTTCATTGGCTGGTATTCCAGAAAACGATGGGCCATAATTGCCTCACCGGCTGTTGCAGTTAAAAGTTGATTTCGCAATCCGATAATACCACGTGAAGGGATAAGGAATTCACATACCATTCTGTCTCCCTTAGCCTCCATACTGGTCATTTCACCCTTGCGGATAGAGACCATTTCTACAGCTTTCCCGGATACTTCTTCTGGTAAATCTATGGTCAGTTGTTCTATCGGTTCACACTTTACTCCGTCTATGGTACGGATAATAACCTGAGGCTGACCTATCTGTAGTTCATATCCCTCTCTTCGCATAGTTTCTATAAGCACAGATAAGTGCAAAACACCCCTTCCAAAAACCATGAATTTTTCTGCGCTATCGGTCTCTTCCACACGCAGTGCCAGGTTCTTTTCCAGTTCTTTCTCTAACCTTTCCTTTATATGCCTTGAAGTAACAAATTTGCCGTCCTTACCAAAAAAAGGGCTATCGTTAATAGTGAATAACATACTCATAGTTGGTTCATCTATAGCAATAGTCTTAAGTCCTTCCGGGTTTTCAAGATCGGCAATGGTATCTCCAATATCAAAACCTTCAAGTCCTACTATAGCACAAATATCGCCTGTGACTACTTCCTTCACTTTTATACGGCCCAGACCTTCAAAAGTAAATAGTTCTTTTACCTTAGACTTTACGATACTACCATCTCGTTTTACCAAAGAGATTTGCTGTCCTTCCTTTAAAGAACCTCGCTGTAAGCGTCCAATGGCAATTCTACCAGTAAATGAAGAGTAATCTAAAGACGTAATCAACATTTGTGTGTTACCCTCCTGAGGTTCAAAAGTTGGGATGTGCTCAACAACCATTTCCAATAAAGGCTCTATAGTTGTTGTTTCGTTCTGCCAGTCATCACTCATCCAGTTGTTTTTGGCTGAACCATAGACTGTTGGAAAGTCTAACTGCCATTCCTCCGCACCAAGTTCATACATAAGATCAAAGACCTTTTCATGCACTTCTTCCGGGGTACAATTTTCCTTATCTACTTTATTGATTACTACACAGGGTTTTAAACCCATGTCGATTGCTTTTTGCAATACAAATCGGGTTTGCGGCATTGGGCCTTCAAAGGCATCCACCAGAAGCAAAACCCCATCAGCCATATTTAATACACGTTCTACCTCACCACCAAAATCGGCGTGGCCAGGAGTATCAATAATATTGATCTTGGTATCTTTATATAATACGGATACGTTCTTTGAAGTAATAGTAATACCTCTTTCACGCTCCAGGTCATTATTATCCAAAATAAGATCTCCGGTTTTCTCATTTTCCCGGAATAACTGGCAATAATGTAATATCTTATCTACCAGGGTTGTTTTACCGTGGTCAACGTGGGCAATTATGGCAATGTTTTTCGTATTGGACATCTTCTTGTTTTCAGGCTGCAAAGATACTCCTATTTTTTGCTTACTGTTATAAAGTTCTGTTATTTTTATTGTATTGATTTTGAGGGATTAGCGGCACAGCTAATAGCTTTAAAAAACAATTATCTTTGTAATCTAACTTTTGTATATGAAACTTGACTCCATACCCAAACTAAAATATACCAATAGCAACAATTTTTTCTTGCTCGCCGGACCGTGTGCCATAGAAGGTGAGGAAATGGCATTGCGCATCGCAGAAAGAATTGTGGAAATCACAGATAAATTGGAGATTCCCTACATTTTTAAAGGGAGTTTTAAGAAAGCAAATCGCAGCCGGGTTGATTCTTTTACGGGTATTGGAGACGAGAAAGCGCTAAAAATATTGAAAAAAGTTTCTGAAACCTTTCATGTACCCACCGTTACCGACATACATGAGATATCCGATGCTGAACTTGCCGCTGAATATGTAGACGTCCTTCAAATTCCTGCCTTCCTTGTACGTCAAACCGATTTGCTGGTAGCCGCAGCAAAGACCGGAAAAACGGTTAACCTTAAAAAGGGGCAATTCATGAGCCCGGAAAGCATGAAGCACGCTGTAAATAAAATAATTGACTCCAATAATGACCAGGTTATGATTACAGACCGAGGCACTATGTTTGGCTACCAGGATATGGTGGTTGATTTTAGGGGAATACCCGTCATGAAACAATACGCCCCTGTGGTATTAGATGTTACACATTCTTTACAGCAACCCAATCAGTCTTCAGGAGTTACCGGAGGAAGACCCGAATTAATAAGTACAATAGCTCGTGCAGGAATAGCTACAGGGGTTGATGGAATCTTTATCGAAACCCATTTTGATCCTTCCAATGCCAAAAGCGATGGGGCCAATATGTTACATTTAGATCAACTGGAAAAACTTCTAACCAATTTAACGGCTCTTCGTAAAACAGTCAATAGTCTTCAGTAATTCGGATATATTACCTAAAAATCAGTACATTGGAATTGATTAATTCCTGTAAATACTTATGAAAAGAACCTGGTGTTTATCGCTAATTTTGGGCAGCACTTTGATCATTTTTATTTCATGTAAGTCCGAAACCAAAGAAAAGAAGTCAGCAAAAAGGCCAAATATTGTCTTTATCATGTCCGATGATCACGCTTATCAGGCTATCAGTGCGTACAGCGATAAATTAATTCAAACCCCTAACATTGACAGGATTGCCAATGAGGGCATGCTATTTACCAACGCAAGTGTCACTAATTCTATTTGCGCACCCTCCAGAGCTGTAATCCTGACCGGAAAACACAGCCATATAAATGGAAAAATTGATAACCTCTCCCCTTTTGACACTACCAATATCACTTTTCCTCAACTTTTACAAAACGCTGGCTACCAAACTGCTATGTTTGGAAAACTTCATTTTGGCAATAATCCTAAAGGTTTTGATGAATTTAAAATTCTACCGGGCCAGGGAGATTACTATAATCCTACATTCAACACCAAACAGGGAGATACGACAATTGTGGGCTATGTAACAGACATCATTACAGACTTGACCATAGACTGGTTAGAAAAGCGACGAGATACTGCACGACCTTTTCTTTTAATGCACCTTCACAAGGCCCCTCATAGATCCTGGCTTCCTGCGGAAAGGCATTACAAGGAATTTACCAAAAAAACTTTTCCTTTACCCGAAACGCTTTTTGATGACTATGCCACAAGAGGTGAAGCGGCCCGGAATGCAGAAATGAATATCCATAAACACATGGTTCTTAACTATGATAATAAAGTAACCCCCGAAATCATAGAAGAATTGGGCATTAAGGATAGAAAACTTTTTGATCCCCTCGAAAAAATGACACCTGAACAAAAGTTAGCATGGGATTCAGTTTACTCACCAATAAATGAAGATTTTAGAAAACGATACCCATCAATGAATGATTCTACCCTTATGGTATGGAAATACCAGCGATACCTACAGGATTATCTGGGAACTATTGCCGCAGTGGACGAAAATGTGGGGAGGCTGCTGGATTATCTAGATAAGGAAGGCCTTAGTGAAAATACCCTGGTTGTATATACTTCAGATCAGGGGTTTTATTTAGGAGAACACGGTTGGTTTGATAAGCGCTTTATGTATGAGGAATCTTTTAAAACCCCATTATTAATTAAGTGGCCACATGTTATAAATGCAGGAACTACAGAAGACGAAATGGTACAGAATCTAGACTTTGCCCAGACATTTTTGCAGGTGGCGGGCGCTTTACCCCCCCCGGACATGCAAGGAGAAAGTTTAGTGCCCTTGTTCAAGGGCGAAAAAGAGAAATGGACGCGTGAAGCAGTATACTACCATTACTACGAATACCCTGCAGAACATGCGGTAAAAAGGCATTATGGCATCGCTACCAAAGACTATAAACTGATTCATTTTTACTATGATGTGGATGAATGGGAATTATATGATCGCAAGAATGACAGGTTTGAAGTGAATAATGTGTATCAGGACCCGAAATATTCCAAGGTAGTCCGTAAAATGAAGCAAAAACTTAAGGAAGTCAGATTAAAGTACAAGGATAGTGATTCACTAAGCAATCAATATATTAATTTATACAAAGAGAAAGGTTGGATAGAAGAATAATCTATTTATTCCAAAACTTTTCATCCTTTACGCTATAGGCATCTGTTAATACTTCTACCAATATTGTATGATCAATTTCTTCGAGGGAAATATACCTGAGTGACCGCATTATTTTACGGCCGGCTGTGGTCATATGTTCTAAATGAACTGTGAGATGAGCGGCATTCCAAAATCCGAGGTCTACGTAGTTTTTACTTTGGTTCAAATAGCAATAAGGCCTTCCTTCGAGATAGTAAAAAGGGATTCCGTATTTAAACTTCAAATCCAATTCAGGTACTGTTTGCACAATAACAGATTGTAAATACAACAGCATACTTCTAAAGGGTTCTGGCTGACTTAGTATGTAATTTTCCGCAGGATTCATATCTTTAAGGAAAAAGTTGAAATGTCTAAGGTATTATTTTCTCTTTTATTTCTGGTTTCTTCTCTTGCCTTTTCAAATGAGTATGCAAGGGTGGATCAGAAAGTAAAGGCTTATCCAAATTTTAAAAAAATCCATGACCTGGGATACCGAATTCAAAATGATTTTAGTACGGACGAAGATAGGGTACGTGCAGCTTTTGTTTGGCTTATCCAAAATATGGTATATGAAAAAACATTTGATGACATATTTAAGACCGGGCAAATAATCTCTTACCAATCAGAATATGGGAAACAAAACCAGATAAGGAGAGTGGTTTTGGGCTGGAGTGAAAAGGCATTTAGAGCCCGCAAAGGAGTTTGCTTAGAGTATTCGCTGATTCTTAATGAGCTCTGCCAGCAATTTGGCCTGCCCTCTAAAGTAATTGTGGGTGTTGCCAAGACGGATATACGATTTATAAAGGGAGATCAGACTTTTAAAAATCATACCTGGAATGCGATTCAATTAAATGGCGTGTGGAAACTTATGGATCCCACCTGGGCTTCCGGTCATTTAGATTTGATAAGCAATAAATTTATAAGAAAACAATTGGACCATTATTTTTTTACAAAACCTGACGAATTCGTAAAGCATCATTTCCCAACTAATGAGGAATGGCAGTTATTGGATAATCCGGTGAGTATTCAAGAATTTTTTAGTGCACCTATATATTTGCCAGACTTTTTTGATAAGGGAATGGAATTGTCTTCAAAAACCAAAGGTATATTAAGCATTACAACTAAGGAGGCCAACTACATTTATTTTGATAAGTTGCCTCAAGGACACGAAATGTACTACTTAGTAAATGGTCGTGGAATTTTCTATAGACTGGGCTTTAAAAAAGGGAAAGATAAATTGTATAAATCTAAAATACGACTCTATAAAAATTTACATAAAAATCAGGATATGTTAACAGTGTTTATAGGTGAAAAACCCATTTTAAATTTTAAAATTGTAGAAGAACTCAATAACTAAAGAAGATCATTATAACAAACGCCGGATGAAAAGAATACTCTTAATACTTGCAATATTTTCCACCTTACAAATAATAAATTCTCAATCTCATTCCCATAACGGTCAATTGGCTTTGACCTATCCCAATATTGAGGGATACCTTACCCTTAAAACCGACTTGCACCAGCACACTGTTTTTTCAGATGGTAATGTTTGGCCCACTATCCGGGTACAGGAAGCACTTAGGGAAAATTTAGATGCCATTTCGCTGACCGAACATTTGGAATACCAGCCACATATAGACGATATCCCTCATCCGGACCGAAATAGATCTTACCTTTTGGCCCTGGAAGAAGCGAAGGAACATGGTCTTGTTATTGTTCATGGTTCAGAGATTACCCGTTCAGAACCTGTAGGACACAGTAATGCCGTTTTTATTTCAGATGCCAATAAACTTATGGCAGATGATCCTGCAATTCCTTTTCAGGAAGCCAAAAAACAAAATGCTTTTGTGTTCTGGAACCATCCGGCCTGGTATGCTCAAAGTCCCAGCGGAAATCCTGTTTTAAGTGATTTCCAGGAAGAACGAATTAACAATGGAGAGTTACATGGTATTGAAGTCATTAATTCTCTGGATTATGCCCAGGAATCTTTGGCACTGGCATTAAAGTACAACCTGACCATTATGGGCACAAGCGATATTCATGGATTAATTGATTGGGATTACATTGAAAAAGGTATGCACAGACCTATAACTTTGGTCTTTGCCAAAGACAAAAGCCTTGAAAGCATGCGGGAAGCTTTGTTTGCAGGACGTACTGTGGCTGTTTATAACTCGTTATTAGTTGGTAAAGCTGAATTTCTTATCCCATTAATAAAAGCAAGTATAAAAATTAATGAAGTCACCTATATTCCCGAAACTCAGGTGTTGAAAGTTGAACTTGAAAACATTTCAAGTAGTGACCTGATGTTTGAAAATCAAATGGCCTACACACTTTACAGCAAACCGCCTGTTTTTGAGATCCCTGCGGGAGAAGTTGTTACACTTCAGATCAAAACCCTGGAAAAAAAGGAGTCAATTACGCTAGCTCTTAAAGCATTAGGTTCCTATACAGCACCGAAAGAGCAACCCGTGATTATGTGGGAAATCAAGGTAGAATAAGAACTATTCCTTCCCGTCAACATAATCCTGTAAATAGCTATAACGCGGGGTAAGTTTCCCGTTTTTAGTCATTAAAGCCCTTTCTAAAATCCCGTCTGCATCCTCATTAAAAAATGCGGGAATGACCCTGTCTACAAAAGCCTGTCCAAATCCTTCACTGGAATCTCTGGGCAATTCTGCAGGAAGGTTATCAACTGCCATTACCGCTATGGCTTCAGTTAGCCTATAATCCACTTCACTTTCAGTCTGTGGGTCATAGCCATATAATGGTTCTGCTATGCTAGAAGACCTTATGGTCGAAGCCACCGGACCATTCACATCACAGCTGATATCAGCTACTACTTTAATCTTAAATTGAGGTTGTTTTGCATCCTCCTTTGTAAACAGGTACGGAGCTCCATTTCCGTAAAAGTGCCCGGCCATATAAAGATCTGTTACAGGAGCAAAGCGCATAAAGTTAGATTCATACTCCGTAGGGTTTTTAAAAAAATCAGTTTCACCTTTCACCAACCCATCTTTTCTTAGATTGTAATCCAGCACATCAATCTGGCAAAAAACCGGAACCTCAAAGGTCTCCTCCAGATATTCCTCTACTGTTGTTTCCTTAAGGCCCATACCTACCAACATTTCCCGGGCACCGTTGCCTACCCTACCCTTTCCGGTAAGAAGAATTTTAATATGTGGTAATTGCAATTTTTTGAGTTCTGCAATCAATGCCTGCTGGTCTGCAATATCCTCTGCTTTCGGTAACTGAAATAAATTGGTTTTTAACCCATAAGCACGAAATCCGTTGTAGGCACCTACAATTCCGGCATACCTTCCAAACGCCACAAGACGAACGCCATTCGTATTCGTAATTACCTCATGATCATAAAGTTCTATATTTTTTTCAAGTACAGCCTGTAATAATTTCCGGTTATACGGCTGTTCTTTTATAGTATGAGAAAAGAAAAAGTATTTTTTATTGGGAATTAAGGCTTCTACAGGTACTTCCTTTACACCCAGTAATATGTCACAGTCAGTTACTGTATAGGCTACTGTAATACCCGCTAATTGATACTCCTCATCCGTAAAAACACGAACCGGGGAGGATTCTACAGTAATCTGAGCCTGTTTATGATTCTCAACGACTTTTTGGCAGGCCCTCGGTGATAGCACTACCCGCCTGTCTGGTGGGTTTTTACGCTCTCTGATGATTCCGAAATGCATAGTTACAATTTGGTATAAATTTTGCGTGAAAATACATGGATTTGCAGCGTTAGCCAAATTACTTAAACATGAATATGAATAAGGAGTTGTATTTTTGCTAACTTCGCAAACCTTTTTAAAGGAAACGATCATTGACAAAAAAGATGAGGGAATGAGATCACGCCTATGGCGTGATTCAATTCGTTGACGGTAAGCATAGCTTACCTAACTCATTGAAGGGGCCGACTGGTTTTGACAGCGAGACCAATGGCGATGTAAGCATGTCGAGCGCTGGGATATAGCTCGTAAATCTCATATTTCAAACTTTTAGTTGGCGATAATAATTACGCTCTTGCCGCTTAATCCGAATTATAGTAGGATTTAGCCTCGTCTCTACCAGGTAGAGAAGCGAGATGTCCCAGGATAGCCCTTGTTGACGGCGATTCATTTAGGGGCACCATAAAAGTCAACACAAGGGTACTATTGCTTTGTTAGTATCACTAAAATCTTAAGAAGCTAAGTGTGTAATAGGCGGTTTTTGGTCAGCTACACATCGAAAATTGAACAAAAACTAAGCATGTAGAAAGCATTGTAATTGCTTGTTTGGACGGGAGTTCGATTCTCCCCGGCTCCACCTACGCCCTCCGTAGCTCGAGATTTGTCGAGAGCGAAGGAGGGCTTTTTAATATTAAGTATTTACTTAAATATTTCTATAAATTTTATCCGGAGAGCTTCGGTGGATCAAGATCCACTCCTTAATTCAATTGTTCATTACAAAACTTTTGCACAGCGAGAGCGAAGGAGGGCTTTTTAATATTAAATACTTATTTGAATATTTCTATAAATTTTTTTAAGGAGGGCTTGCGCCTCTGCTAAAGCTTTAGCAGCACGCGGGCGGAGGATGCCGATCCAATTTTGCATTTTGTCCTCTGCAGCCTTGTATAATGTAGGTTGCAGGATATTTTCATTGACAGATATTATTTTAGCAGACTTTAAAAAACTTTTATGGAACTTCCATACGCAGTTTATATACTAAAATGTGCAAATGGACAATACTATACAGGTTATTCAAAAAATTTAAAAAAACGACTAAAAAACCATGCGAATGGAGAAGTCCGTTTCACCAAAGATAAACTGCCATTTGAAGTTGTTCATATATCCCAATTTTCTAATAAACAAAAAGCGTATGACTTTGAACGCTATTTGAAGTCAGGTTCCGGGATTGCTTTTAGAAATAAAAGATTTGTATAATACTAATATTAACTTGCTCCGAAGCTTCAGCGAAGGAGCAATGTCTGGTTCTGGAATTGCATTTAGAAATAGAAGATTAGTATGATGTCAACATGTAAGTGCTCCGAAGCTTCAGCGAAGGAGCAATGTCAGGTTCTGGGATTGCTTTTAGAAATAAAAGATTTTTATAATTAGATATATATCTATTCTGTTTATTGAACAGCGATTTCAATCCAGCTCCTTAATCTTGATATTTCTAAAGGAGACCTCCCCCGGATGATCCTGAAAACAAATATGACCCTTTGAGAATTTTCCAAAATCATACCAACGCGCATCACCCAAATATTCCGATTCTTCCGACTCAGACTTACTAAACTTGCTCTCTAGAAGCATTGTATCCCATTCGGGTCCCTGAAGCGGAAATGAATTAACCAAAACATTATTTAGAATAACCTCGCCACGATTGGCTATATAATCTATTTTGATGTGATAGGAGTTCCATTCACTGGCAGGTTTGGCGGCATCTAATACTGTTGGAGCCGATAAATCGTATAGGGCCCCAACAAAGTGTTTATGGGCTTCCAAATCCTCTTCGGCATTATTTATTTCCATAGCTCCCCCGAGCGCAATTTTAGGGTCGTCATAAATAGCAGGGTCTAAAATTTGAATTTCCGGTCCTGTTTGATAGGGATAATTATACTTTTTATCTTCGCTTACCCCCCACATAAAACCGCTATTGCCCCCTGGTATAATTTTCCAATCAAATTTTATTTCAAAATTTCCGTATTCTTTGTCCGATAACAAACTGGCATCTCCTTCTCCAGATTCCATGTCTGAAATTCCGTTGAAGATTAGGGTATTATCTTCTACAATCCAGCCTTTTGTGGATTCTGCATTCTGAAAAGTATGCCAGCCTTCCAGGGAATTATCTACAATCAAAGACTTCCATTCAGAATGCGTTGTTTCACAATTTGTAAGAAGAAGTACTATTAAAAAAGGTAAAACTACTTTTCCCATAATTAAATATTATCCGGCCAACTGAAAGCCAACTGAGTTAGGATAAAGTTAGGTTAAACATTTGATTACTTGCAAGATGAGAATAAAAATTTTACAGTTTTACATTAGAAATTCGTATGCCCCGGACTTGCTTGCTGGGCCTATGCCAGAAATCTATTCCAGTGAATCCATTTAAGCTTGTTTTATATGCCTATCTATTGAAAGAAAAAGAATTTTATAAATACCTTTATGAAAAATAATCCAGGTTAGTTTGCTATTAAAAAATACATTAAATTATATGCCTATTGGAGCTGAAACCGGGCATTAAAGAAATTATATGAAAGCACTTTTTTATACAAGAGAATTTCCTCCTTATGTTTATGGAGGTGCAGGGGTACATGTGGAGTATTTGGCCGCTGAATTAGCCAAACTTATGGAACTGGAAGTGCGATGTTTTGGGGATCAGGATGAAAAAACCGATAATCTATCGGTCAAAGGATATCCCTATGACAACCCCGTTTTTAACAATTCCAATGATAAACTTAAAGCAGTATTAAAAACATTAAGCACCTGTGTTCATATGAATGCTGATGACATAGATGCCGATATAGTGCATTGCCATACCTGGTATTCGCACTTTGCCGGTATCACTGCAAAACTGC
The DNA here is from genome assembly GCF_049669105.1 of Eudoraea sp. NCBI lineage: Bacteria > Pseudomonadati > Bacteroidota > Flavobacteriia > Flavobacteriales > Flavobacteriaceae > Eudoraea > Eudoraea sp. The sequence goes on along the minus strand of NZ_JBATKE010000106.1, from coordinate 7,937 downwards.
TCTATGGCATTCCATTGGTGGTAACCACACATTCATTGGAGCCATTAAGACCCTGGAAAAGAGAACAATTGGGAAGGGGTTATGATGCATCCTTGTGGATTGAAAAAACAGCAATAGAAATGGCAGATGCCGTTATTGCCGTATCAAATGAAACAAGAGATGATGTCTTGAAATATTTTGATGTTGATGAGGAAAAAATTAAGGTAATATATAACGGAATAAATCTTGAGGAGTATATAGTTACCAAAGAAACGGCCGCCTTAGATAAATACAATATCGATAAGTCCAAACCCTATGTACTTTTTGTGGGTAGAATCACAAAACAGAAGGGGATCATACATTTGGTGAATGCCATAAAATATATTGACCCGGATACTCAGATAGTTTTATGTGCCGGGGCGCCGGATACTCCTGAAATTGCCAAAGAAATGGAAGACAGCGTTAATGAAGTAAAAAAAATAAGGGATAATGTTATCTGGATAGCTGAAATGCTCGATAAAAAATCCGTGATACAACTCTATTCCCATGCAGATGTTTTTTGTTGTCCTTCAATCTACGAACCCTTCGGAATAATCAATATTGAAGCTATGGCATGTAAAACAGCAGTTGTTGCCAGTGCAGTAGGAGGAATAAAAGAAGTGGTGGTGGACGGTGAAACGGGTATCCTGGTGCCTTTGGAACAGCAAAATGTAGCACCTTTTGAACCGGTAGATCCGGACAAATTTGCCCGGGATCTTGCAAATGGTATAAACATCGTAATAAACAATAAAGAATTGCAGGAGTCTATGGCCAATAAGGGCAGAAAAAGAGTAGAAGAAACTTTCGACTGGTCGGCTATAGCCCAACAAATTGAAGTATTATATAAATCCTTAATACACTAAAAAAATGTTTAGTAAAGACGTATTAGCTATCATATTAGGTGGAGGCCAGGGGTCACGCCTGTTTCCATTGACCGAAAAGAGGTCAAAGCCGGCTGTACCTATAGCAGGTAAATATCGATTGGTAGATATTCCAATTTCCAATTGCATCAATTCAGAAATTAAGAGAATGTATGTATTAACACAATTTAATTCTGCGTCCTTAAACAGGCATATTAAAAATACCTATCATTTTAGTTTCTTCAGTAAAGCTTTTGTGGATGTTCTGGCCGCCGAACTAACGATGACTAGCGGGGATTGGTTTCAGGGTACGGCTGATGCTGTCAGGCAGAGTATGCATCATTTTTTACAGCACGAATTTGAGTATGCCTTAATTCTATCCGGAGATCAGTTATATCAAATGGATTTTAATCTTATGATAGATCAACATATTGAAAGCAATGCAGAAATATCAATCGGAACTATTCCTGTTCACGCCAACGATGCGCCTTCTTTTGGGATATTAAAAAATGATAGTGAAGATAATATTACCTCCTTTATTGAAAAACCTTCGTCTGATTTGTTGCCGGATTGGCAATCAGAAGTGAGTGAAGAAATGAAGCAGGAAGAGCGTTTTTATCTGGCATCCATGGGTATTTACATATTTAACAGGGACCTTCTCATAGAACTTATGAATAATCCTGATACCATGGATTTTGGAAAAGAGATCATCCCGCAATCCATTGGAAAACACAAGGTCATCAGTTATCAATTCGAAGGCTATTGGACAGATATTGGAAACATCGATTCTTTCTTTGAAGCCAATCTGGGATTAACAGACAACATTCCAAAGTTTAACCTCTATGACACACAACGGGTTATTCATACCAGGGCCAGAGTGTTGCCAACTTCCAAGATTGCAGGCACCCAGATGGATAAAGCCGTAATTGCCGAAGGATGTCTGATCCACGCAACAAAGATTGAACGGTCGGTCATTGGCATCCGATCCAGAATTGGTGCAGGTTCAACAGTCATCAACACCTATATGATGGGCTGCGATTACTATGAAACCCTGGAAGAAATAGAAAATAACAAAATTAATATACTCATGGGTATCGGGGAGCGGTGTTATATTAAAAACGCCATCATTGATAAAAATTGCCGCATAGGAGATGATGTTACCATTGACGGTGGCCGGCACCTGGAAGACATTGAAACCGAAACACATGTAATCAAAGATGGTATTGTAGTGCTTAAGAAGGGAGCGGTAATTCCCTCAGGCTTTAAACTTTAACTTATACAACGAATCATAATAGCTTTAACTGTTAATAAACCGGCTCATTTCTGTCCCAATAGCTAAAAGTTCGCTAATCTCTTCTTTTGTAAAATCATAAGGAATAGGCTTTGCAATACCGAAGGTCCCATACAAAGTCCCATTTAATAGCATAGGCACCGCAATTGAACCCTCAACTTTTGTTTCCCTGGCTGCCGGACGGGCAACTCCGGAATCATCTGTTTGCAGGTTGCATATTTCCACGGGCTCCAGACGTTCAGCTGCTATCCCGGCCATTCCCTTTCCCATGGGTATCTCGGCAATTTTGGGTATTAAAAAAGCCGGAATTCCCTGCTGAGCCTGCAGCTTTAAGATTGAAGTAGCCTTATCCAGAAAATGAATCGTCCCGGTAGTACAATCGAAACAGGAAATAATCTCAGTAAGTACCTGTTGCCAGTTTATTGGTTGTTGATTTAGAGATACAGATACATCATCCCTTTTTGATTTATCAATTTTATCCATCACCCTTACTTTTTAATTGATCAATTTAAGCGTATAATTTTACTTCTTAAAGTATACAGTACCATTTTCAAACACGCAGAAATATCTTCTTTTTATAAAGCATATACAAAAACGCCCATTGAACGGCTATATAACAAAAAACCATAACCACTGCGTTATATGGGTCTCCAACCAGTTGACCCAACCATATGAACAAGGCGGATGTGGTATAAGCCCAATCTATAAAACCGCCGGCCATATAGATCAAAATAGAGTTCATACCGATTACTTTAAAGAAAAACGCCCATTTTTTATGCCCCAGGATATCTATGATGTAATAAAAGACCGCCATCAATAGCATACTTATTCCCCCACACTGCAAGGTGAAAGAACTTGTCCATAAGTTTTTATTTATTGGAAAAACCAGATTCCACAATTGTGCTACGATAATCAGAATAATACCTATAACTACCAACCGAACAGCAGTTTCTTTTTGTTTCTCAACAGCTGCTTTTTTTAATAAATTTCCCGCAAAAATACCCAGCAGACAGGTTGGGATGGCAGGAATTGTAGATACCCATCCCTCCGGATCATGAATGCTCAAATACAATTTACCGGGCATGATGAGCGTATCCAGATAGGAGACAAAATTACCTTCCATACTCAGATCACCCATGGCGTAACCGGGAGCTGAATTGAACATTAAGAGGAACCAGTAACCAAGAAGAAGAGCACAGAACCAAATAAGTTGGCCACGTTGTTTGGTATAGAGGTATATGATATTAGCAAACATATAGGCCAATCCAATTCGTCCCAAAACACTACCAATACGTATTTCCTCAATTGGACGAATCTCCAGGCCATTATTATAAATGACTCCGAGGAGAACCAGGATCAGGCCTCTTTTAATGACACGGAATAACAAAGATTTCCTGCTTATCCCTTTTTCTAATTGTTTTCCTACAGAATATGGAGTGGCAACTCCGGCTAGAAAAAGGAACAAAGGAAAGATCAAATCGTAAAAAGCAAAACCATGCCATGCCGGGTGATTAAACTGAACAGATAGCGTATTCCAAAATGGCGATTTTGTAATTTCTGCCATTTTATGAAATATTTCTTCTGCACCAATGATCCAGAACATGTCAAATCCCCGAAGAGCATCTAATGAATATAGGCGCTGGCTGGTAATGGTTAATTTCATAACTCAAATTGGTTGGTCCTGGGATAAAGATAATAGATTATCTAATCCGTTCTACCTTTAACTAAAAACGATAAATGGATTTATTGTATATTTAAATCGTTGATTAATAAAAAAAACTTCTATTAAGGAATGTCAGAAAATGAAAGTTTAAAACCGAAACAGGACCCCAATAATTATTGGGAACAATTAGAACGATTAGAAAAACTAATCCGGGCATCGGAACTCAAAGCCGGTGTTATTTTTTCTTTTCATGGTTTAATTATAGGTGTGTTTTTTGACAGGTTAGAGCAGCTTAGGCCTCTTTTCCAGGAAGGTGCCGTATTTATTATCTTGGCTAGTTTCTGGATGATCAGCTCATTGATTTCTATCTTCTTTTGTTTTAAGTGTTTTAAACCTCAGATTACTAAGAAATATGAAAAAAATGTGCTTTTCTTCAGAGATGCGGTATACTCATTCGGAAGCATAGAGAAATACACCAAAAATCTAATTGAAATATTTGGTGAAGAAGAGGAATTTTACACCCAATTAGGTCAGCAAATTTATATAGAAAGCATGATTATTGATAAGAAATTCCAACATGTAGAAAATGCCATCAAATACTTTGCACTGAGCTTTATCTTTATAATAATCATTGTTATCGTATGGTTTATTCATTTGTATTTGTAAATACAGTTGAGAATTACAGAATCTAAAACAATTGTATTTTTTAGTTCAAGTTGAATTCATACTTCTTTCGGTAAGAAAATCCTTATATTGGGAAGGTATAAATGCCGGTTCGTCCATATATAAAAATGGACTATCCTATAACTTCTTATCCTTTTGGAAGAAAAATTAGTATTAATCCATAAACTAAAAGTAACTAACCATGGAAAATCACAATATCATACTTTTTGTTGACACTGCGAATATCACAAAGGAAAACATTGAGGAACGCTGCTCTTTTCATCAGGGAAAAAGTAAAGAACGCCCTGGTGATCATTCCACAAGTGTAGATGCGGGAGAAACAATAACCTGGCTGGGGCTTTCTACTTCTAATGCCAACGATGTTGTTAATATCACCAAAATAGAATATAAAGGAGGAGCTGATCTATTTGGCCGCCCTAAGCTTAATGGGGATGGAGGATATCCGGAAACTGTTATCGGCACAATCAAAAATGCCCCTAAAGGCGAAGAAACATATACCATTACATTTACCGTTTATGAGGGAAACAACGGTGGTAAAAGAAATGGAAAATTTACACTGGATCCTAAACTCCAGCCAAAAAACTAATAAAGCTCTAATATAATTTATAAAATGGCAGAATGTTCTTGTATAGGAATTAAATATGCTACAAAAAAAGCCTGTTTTATAATAGGTTTTTTTTATTTTATATTATTCACAGGGTTTGGACAGAATCAAGGAGTTGCAGATAGTCTGGAAGCCATTTATCTCGGAGGAAATTATAGTGAAAATGATAAATTAGAAATAATACATGGAATTACAATTAATCAGGCGGATGCAGACAAAAAGCTTATCTATAGTCTCAAATTAATTGAGGCCGCCAGAGCCTTAGATTCTGTAAATTACATTATTACCGGATTTCTGGAGAAAGGCACTGCCTTAAGACTTAAAGGCGATCTCAGCAAAGCACTAAAATCTTATTTTGAAACGGCAAATATTGCTAGCCGTGAAGAGGCCAAAAGCTCCCTTGGCTTAGCAAAGTTAGCTATTGCAGATGTGTATTCTATAATGGGTAATCACGATAATGCAGTCAAGTATTATCAGAGCGCCATCAAAATCTTTAGGGAGGTAAAAGATTCGGTGAATGTTGCAACAGCGCTTACGAATGCCGGGGATGATTACTTTACTAATGGAAAGCTGGATTCTGCACTCGTCTATTTTGAAGAATCAGATAAGATCTTCAGGAATACCAACTACCCAATTGGTACGGCCTACAATAAAGGGAACATTGGAATGGTCTATGCAGAACAGGGCGAAGATGTCCGGGCAGAGGTAAATATCAATGAAGCGATCACAATATTAGAGGAGCTACAGGACTACTACCCTATTTCCGTTTACCTTACTTATATGTCTGATATCTACCTCAGGAAGAACGATTGGTCCAGGGCAATTAGCTATGCTCAAAGAAGCCTCGACCTGGCACAAAGATATGGGCTTAAGGAGCAGATAAGTGAGAGTAATCTGAAGCTTTCAGAATTGTACGATTATGTTGGAAACTATAAAAAATCGAATACCTACTACAAAAACCACATTGCTTACCGGGATAGCGTTACCAACCTTAGGGAAATGGAGCAAATGGCAGATTTACGGACCAATTTTGAAGTTGCACAAAAACAATCAGAAGTAGACTTGCTGGAGAAAGAATCCGAAATACAGTTATTAAAAGACAAAAGACAAAAAACCATTATTTATATTTCAATTATAGTCTTAGTACTGGTTTTTTTCCTGGCCATGGGACTCTACAGGCGTAATATATTTATAAAGAAAACTAAAAACCTAATTGAAGAGGAAAAGAACAGGTCGGACAAGTTGTTGTTGAATATCCTTCCAGAAGAAACGGCCATTGAATTAAAGCAACGGGGCAAGGTACAAGCCAAAAAATTTGAATCGGTATCAATAATGTTTACTGATTTTAAGGGATTTACGCATTATGCGGATAATTTGGCCCCTGAAAAACTGGTGGAAGCTGTGGATTATTATTTCTCAAAGTTCGATGAGATCATTGAAAAGTACGGCCTGGAAAAGATAAAGACCATCGGGGATTCATATATGTGTGCCGGGGGCCTTCCTTATCCTTCTAAGGACCACGCTACTAAAACGGTGCTGGCCGCCCTGGAAATGATTGAGTTTGTTAATCGGGCAAAGACTCTGAACCCTGAAAACCGGACTCGTTTTGATATCCGTATTGGCATCAATACAGGGCCAGTGGTGGCAGGTGTTGTAGGTACTAAAAAATTTGCTTACGACATTTGGGGCGACGCTGTAAACATGGCTTCGCGTATGGAATCTAATTCGCAATTAGGAAAGATCAATGTAACCGAAAATACTTTTGCGCTGATCAAAGACAGCTTTGACTGCGAGAGCAGGGGTGAGATTGCAGTCAAAAATAAGGGAATGATGAAAATGTATTTTGTAAGTAAAATAGAGGACTAAATTAAGTTCAATGGCATTTAATTGATTTGTTTCTTTATAACTCCTTTATTACTTTAAAAAAACATGTTCCCACTTTATAGAAAAACTTTAAATAAGTATATTAGGCCTATGAAAAAATACGTACTAACACTTGCTTTATTAGCACTTCCCTTTTGTGGCCAAAGCCAGGCTGCAAGGCAAATAGATTCCGCAGCAGTCTATCTCTTAGACAGGATGGCCGATATTATTGGTGAACTTGAGGCTGTGAGCTTTGTATTAGAAACTGCTACAGACAGGCCGGACGATCAACAAAAAATGGAAACACACTATAGTGTGAGCCAGGTTAGTATGGAAGGCCCTGACAAAATGGTTTTTCAAACCAAGGGAGATAAGGGTAAACATGGTTTTTGGTATGATGGGTACTATGCTACCTATTACTCTTTTGATGAAAACAATTACGTAACACTTGATGCTCCCGGAAATATAATTTCCATGATTGACAGCCTGCATACAAAATTTGATTTTCAATTTCCAGGGGCAGATTTTTTCTATCCTTCTTTTACCGACGATATTCTTCAGGATTTTGGCACGCTTGAATATATGGGTAGTGCTGTGATTGATGGAGAGGACTGTTCTTATATAAGAGCCACCAGTGAGAATATGGAGTTTCAATTATGGATCTCCCATAGCAATTGGAATTTGCCAAAACGCTTTGTTTTAATTCAAAAAGGTATGCAAAATTTACGTTTCGAATCTGTATTTAAAAGTTGGGAGTTAAATCCAAAGATTCCAAATACGGTATTTGAATTTTTACCACCTACTAATGCGAGGCTGATTGACATAATGGAAAAATCGTAGTTGGCCTCATTAATAAAGAAATATTTTTAAAGACATGACAAGAGCAAATAAAATTTCTGGTGTATTGTTAATATTACTGATTCTCATCATCCCTATGGAGACTATTAATGCTCA
>NZ_JBATKE010000105.1:0-7612 GCF_049669105.1 Eudoraea sp. | reverse complement strand
AGTTTTACACCAATTACGCTTTCCAATCCTTCCACCAGGTGGCCTCCTTCCGGCAGCAATTGAAGATCGTAGTTTGTTTCAGGCAGTTGCCTGACCTTTGCATTTTCATTAATGACCTGTATCTTTTGTAAAAAGGAATCATCCTCTGTAAAGTTCCTCATCCAGTTGGTCGAGGCTTTTATAAAGTAATCTCCGCTGGCGTAGGTGGAGTCTATATTTATATTCCCTTTGGCGTGCCCGTTAACCATCATAACCAGCTGATTTACTATGGGAATTCCTTCTTCATTGTATAAGGCTATGTGCAGGTTTGTGGTTTGGGTGAAGGGTACGTTATTCTTTTTGTCATATGCGTAGGCACTAAACCAAAGCTCTTCGCCAACTACATAAGTGCTCTTATTTAAATGCAGAAAAATGGACTCTCTGGGTAGTTCAAAATAGGATTCGTAAGATTCTTTTATAGTTGTGTTGTTTTGTGCCAGAAGACTGCTGCAAAGGATTACAGACAGTAACACTATATAGAAGATTTTTCTCATACATAAATATAAAACTTCTACGGAGAACGACCAATCCTATTTTAACTAAAAAAGGTTAATTTAAATTCCGGGTTTGGAGTTTTTTATGATGGTTTCCCTTAATGAAATCTAGAGTTAGATAAGTAATTACTTTATGGATAGGTCTTTTTATCAAAATGATGTTCTTAAACCGTTCAAATCCTACAGATGTAATAATCCCCTTTCCTGATCTACATGCCACTCTACAATTTTAAGTCCTCGGTCTGCCAAGCGTCTCCATGCCCCTGTATTGGCTTCATGATCCTGGCAAGAAACAATGATTTCGTCACCGTCCTTCCACATGGGTCGCATGGCATTGGCCAAAACGTAAACATTTTGGGTTGTGGATGGACCGAAATGAATTTCTGAAGCTTCAACATTCAAATAGTCAGCCATTCTCTTATACGAAAGGTCCATCAATTCTCCGGCCCGCATTGAAGCAGGATAAGGATAGTAGGGTTGTACCTTGTTTTTCATATAAAAGTCTGTCAACCGGCTAATAAATTGTATACAAGGTTAGAATCCCCCGCATTTTCAAAAAAAGCCTATCCGTCCAAGGTAGGTTCAGAAAAAGCCGGAAATTGTGAGCGCACAAATTGTAAATCAAGTTTCATAAATTGCCTTCTTAAATTAGTGTTCATAATTAGTTTAGCAACAGGCCAATACTTTTTCGTCAAAAGCATATTTCAAGTACTTGCCCATTTTACCTGCCCTTCGAAATGTCCGGGCTAACTCGAATTAGCAGACGTCTGGATTTATTTTAAATTATACACCTTATATGTCCTGGACCATGCCACTGATTCGCCAGCTTTAATAAATATATTAAAATATAACTCAGGACTAACCACATGACTACATCCCCAAAGATTTATTTTATTTGTTTTAAAACTTCCGGTTTCAGTAATTCCAATATTATTGTTAAGGTTTATTAATTCCCATGCAGCATCAACATTTCTATCACCGGAGAGGTTACTAAAATAGAATTGCACATTGGGCGCACTGTTGAATTTAATTTCATTTTGCCCTATATCAACTTTTCGTTCAGGATTAACAGTTTCCCCAAATTTTTCAGGCTTTAATTGAAATGGAAATTTTAATACATAATTATTCCCCACAAGTTCTTTATTTATTGCTATAAAATTGTGACCGTATTCGTCCGTGCAAATATCTTTTTCACCCGTATTTTCTAGGTAGTATTTGATGGTAAAATTACTTTCATGCAATTCAACCTCTTTTTGTAATAAATACGAATAGCCGTTGCTATTTTCTGATAAGCAGTTAATTAAAATTTTATTTGATTTAATAATAGTATTAAACGCTGCTGGTTTAATATCGTAATTTTTACTAAACAGATATTGATTATCATCTTTTTTTAATAAACCCACACCTATTTTGTGAAACCAACCACCTATATCGGTCTCATTAAATCCTAATGGCGAATCAATTCCGAATTCATTATAAAATCCTTTTCCAAAATAATGCTCATTTTCACAATCAGTTCGCTCAACACCGGTTAAATGAATGTTTTGAAATTTTACTTCCACAATTTTTCCTGTCCAGTCAAATCTTGAAGCGTTATAATTCTCCTCAGGCAGGTCTATATGAATTTCCAGATTTTTGTTTTTAAGTATATGTGGCATATTGTAAAAAGAGTAATAGAATAATACTAATCAATTATCACGATATAAAAAAACCGCCACAATAGATTGTGGCGGTTTTTTATTCTTAAATGTAAATTAAATCTTTGCTTTATCTTGTTTAATTGATCAAGTTCAAAAAATACTTACGACCTTAATCTTTTAAAGATGAATCGGGTAATAAAGATACCTGTTCCATCACCTTTCCCCGAGTCACTTTCAACGCCACTTGTTACGAATGTCAATTCCCATCCTTCTGTAATCATGGTATTGACCTTTGATGAAAGTAAGGCGTCATTTGAAGCAACATTTTGAAAATTAATACCTGTTGCACTGTAGAAATTTAGAATTTTAGTTTCATCAAAATTTTCCACCTTGGCGTCTCCTCGTTTTGATTTATTCTGCTTATTATCCTCTTCTGTTCGGGATGAGGTGTATTCCGTATAATCTTTGTCTTCCTGGGCGGAAATGATCCTGGACCTTCCAAGTCCCATTGGAACTACAGATTCAATACTCGTTACAATCCTGTACTCAAAGACCTGGGCCTTTATTTCTATTACAGAAACAAGCAATAGGGCTACAAATAAAAATTTTTTAAACATTTTGTTGGTTTTTTAGTATTAAACATTGTTTAGATGATCTTTAAACTCTATGTCCTGGTAATTATTGCCAAGATTTTTGATAATAACCTATTATTAGGCGCTTATCGATATATAAGCCACAGGTATATTCACTTAAAAATTTTATGCGTCATCACTAATTATATTTTTAAGAAGTCCAACCCCGGGGGGGTCCTGCTCTATTGTATTACAAAAGGGAAACTATAGGGACTATCAGACATTTATTCTGCATTACTCCTGCACTCCAGCTGGCCCATTCGTTAAAAACATTCTCTGAATTTTTTTTAACCCTCTATCCTGTTTTAATCATTAAAGAATTTGATAATTTGAAGCAGGTGTGGGTGCTTTTCGTATCAGGATAGTGAGTTATCTTTAGAAGTATTCAGGTGCTTGTAGATGACGAAGAAATTAGACCCTTACAATATCTACTATCACTGTTGTACTATTTAAGTTCCATATTCAGTAATGAAATTCCTTAATGCAGATCATCCTTTTGGGGGTTAAATTTAAACCCGTTATTTACCTTGCATAAGTTCAATGAAATCTGTCTCCTTTTGTAAGCAATATAAATCAGGGTCGTGTTTGATATATTCATAATTTCCATATCCATTATCTATTGCCTTTTTAAGATTTTTTATTGCCGCTGCTTTTTTACCTAATATGGCATTAAAACATGCAAGATTATAAATAATAATTAAGTCATTCGGGCTTAGTTCAAGTGCCTTTTGCATTTCTATTTTTGCTTCTTTTAAATTACCTAACCTTTTTAATGTAAAAGCATAAAATTGGTGGGCACGGGCGTCAGTAGGGTTCCGTTTCAGATATTTAGGGTAAAATATTGCTGCCCGCTGAATAGTATCCTCTAACCCAACTTTATCTTTTAATTTTTCATAAGACATCTGCAAATCACCATAAGCTGTATGGAAATCTCGGTTAAGATCTAATGCTTTATTATAATCAACTACAGCTTCAGAATCTCTGTCCTGTATTCTATAGAGTCGGCCTCTAATCCAATAGGCAAAAAAATTATCAGGGTCAAATGATATCGCCTTTTGAACGGCTATCAATGCTTCGTTTAGTGAATTCTTATTGTAGTAAGCTAACCCAAGAGCGCCATACGCCTCCGATGAGTTAGGATCATAGATAAGTGCTTTCAAGGCCGATCCTTCTGCCTTTTCAAGCCATGAGATATTTTTATCATGTGTTTCATATAACATGGCATAAGCTTCACTCATACCAGCATAAGCTGCAGCATATTCAGGATCCAGATCAATTGCGCTTTGAAAAAGATCTATAGCTAAAAGGAGATAACTCTTAGTATAACGAAATAGAAATTCACGGCCTTTTAAGTAAGTATCAAACGCCTCGCTATTCATTGTTGAACTTCTGCTAATAGCCACTTTTTCTTTAGGAGTAAGCTTTAGTTGTAACGACTTTACAATCTTCTTAGATACCTTTTCCTGAATAACAAAAACATCTGCCATCTTACCACTGTAAATCTCGGCCCAAAGTTCAGAATCTTTTTCGACATCAATTAATTCCGTCGAAATTCTTAAATCATCCTTGTGCTTGCGCACAGTACCTTGCAAAAGGTATTTCGCTTTCAATTCCTTTCCCAATGATTCAATATCCAAATCCGAATTTCTATACCTCATGGAAGTGTTTCTGGAAGCTATCTCAAGCTCCTTGATTCCGGATAAACGCATAATGATTTCCTCGGTAAGACCATCACTAAAATAATTGCTGCCATTTTCCGGACTGATATTTCGAAAGGGTAATACCGCAAGTTTTTTAATGTTTTTGTTAAACCACTGGTTTGATTTTGGTGATAACGAAGCCGCTACTTCAGTATTTTTAGTTTTCTTAATTCCTTTAGGAGTGAATTCATATACCCAGGCGATAATTAAATAGAGCGGAAAGCCCATGATCAGGAAAAAAATCAAGGTTTTCATGATAAAAGGCGGGGCACCAAAAGTTGGAAGAACTATGGAAGCCACTTCAGTAATTAACCAGGCAACCACTAAATAGGCTATTGCCGGTTTAAATACATTACGTCTTTTGAGTTCTGCTATGTATTTTTTTAAATTCACTTTAATTCAAAGTTAACTTTTATTCACCAGATACTTCCTCACCCTCTGAAATGCTAATTCATTATTTTTTTCCCTATGGAGCATAGCAAAGTTTAAAGGGTTCTAAATAGTTAGTGGGATTCTTAAAGTTACAAAATTTCAAATGATTATGAGTGTTTCTTTTGCTCCTGAAATTTAAGTTTTGAAGTTTGGAAAAATTTAGAATTAAGGATTACTCTTCTCAGACATCTTGATGGTTTTAATAGTGGAAATCAGGCTACCGTCTTCTGTCATGCCCTCTATAAAGAATGAGATATTTTCCATTCCGGTATCTGCAATGTTAAATGTTCCTTTCCCATTTGCATCCAATTCTAATTGCGGTTCCCAGTGGATGGTCCCTGTATATTCAAAAAGGGAATTGCTATAAATATATTTTGGTGTATAAAACTTTTTTGGAACATCAAAACCATGGGTGGTATCAATAAAACTTTTATTCATAGCTGTGGCATCGGTAGGGACAAGCGGTGTCCTTCTGGTCCATATTTTGATCACTCCACCAGCTCCATTTACACCCTCAGTGACATCGGGCCGGGGATTAACCTCAATACGTTCTATCTCTGCTGTATAAAGTTCGTAAAGAAAACTAAAACTACCTGATTCCTGAAAAGGATCGTCTACAGGTGCATCCGGGGTTTTAACACTACCACCAAAACCATTACCTTGTGCTTGTGATGGAGGAGATGATGATGATGCCGAAGTTTCGGCCACCAAACGTGTACCGTCCAAATATATTACAGGTGGTGCACCACCAAGGCTTCTTCTGCTGGATATCTTTACGGCGCCCAAACTCGCCTTTATATTATAGCCCTTAACTCGTAAAAAATCAGTCACTCTGGGATACATGTTTACCACTTGCTGATCTACGACAATTTCATCCTTTCCAATTATATTTGAAAATTTTTGTTTTTGTTCTACTACTTCTACCTCATCTAAAAAGATGGTTTTGTTCTCTAATTTGTAGTCTAATTCCGGTAGTTCCGAAGCATAATTATTGGGAGTGGTCAATTCACTGGGCCCCAAGAGGCTTGGGTTTGAGTCAGGAACAATTTTAGCGTATAATCTACGTGATGATGGTTTTCCGTTTTCCCGGATCAGTTTTATCTGCACTTCTTCGTTCTTCTCCACAAGCAGGTTTGGAATCTCGAAGTCAGGGCTTTCCAACTCCACTGTCCTTGAGTCATGGTATTTTGAATCTTCCATATAAAAGGAAGGGAATTTTCTTAAGTCTGCGCCCATGATACTTCCTTTGAGGGTTAGACCGTTTTCATAAGGGAAGTTGATGACAGGTGCGCGGTTGAAGATATTCTTCCATTCGTACCTGCTCCATCCCTGCACGAGTAGTAGCAAGTCCAGGTCGTAGCTTTTTCTGGGCCCAAATCCCCTGAAATAATATGCGGGGTTCTCTACATACCCTCTTACGTATGGTTTTAGAAGAAATTCAGAAAAAATATTGACTTTCTGGTTGTAAGACCTTGTTTCCGAGGGTAATACCGAAATACTGAGGTGCCCATTATTTTCTCCCTCCGATAAGATTTTGAGGTCTATGGTCAGCGAGTCTTTAACTTTCTTAGCAAGGCGCACCTCGGCCTGTATGTCTCTTATCCCGTAGTTGTTAAAGAATAGACGCTCTGCGATGGGCCTGTCTCGTTCGTCAAAAAGGGTAACTGTGTTTACTCCTGGAAAGAGTTGATCCTTATTTATAGAAAGGATGGTCTCCTGTTGTGAATTGTCAAAAACGACAGATCTTGTCGCCCTGATGTCACCGTCCTTGTGTACCAAAAGCTGGTATTTTTTCTTTTCGAGGTCCTCCAGGGTTTTTTTATTGGTGGCCACGGCGAAAAAGATATCCTCGGCGCTATAATTGTTGACCACCCTAAGGACGATTCCCTTTTCAGATGCGTGAGGTAGGGGAGCAGTTACCACCTTGTTATCACCAAATCGTATGCTCACATTGTAGGTGTCCTTTTGAGGCCGGAAAGGAAAACTAGCCATTCCGAGTGAATTCCCATCGAAATCCATCACACTTATGCCACTATCATTAACAAGACTGCCCTTTTCAAAAACTACGCCACGGCCATCGCCGTCAATCAGCTTCACCCCTATGACGCTTTCCACCTCTTCTACCATATGGCCTCCTTCCGGTAATAATTGAAGGTCGTATGTAGTATCTGCCAGGTCCCGGACCTCTACGCTGCCGTTAATGACCTGTATCTTCTGAATAAAGGAATCATCCTCGGAAAAATTCTTCATCCAATTGGTAGAGGCTTTTATAAAGTAGTCCCCGCTTGCGTACGTCGAGTCTATGCTGATATTCCCCCTGGCAAATCCGTTAACGGCCATGAATAATTGATCTTCTAAAGGCTTCCCCTGCTCATTGTACAATACAACATGAAGGTTCGTAGTCTGTGTAAAGGGTAGTCCATTCTTCCTGTCGTAGGTGTACGCACTAAACCAAAGCTCTTCCCCAACCACATAGGTGCTCTTGTTCAAGTGCAGGAATATCGATTCCCTGGGAAGCTCGAAATACGATTCGTAAGAATCTTCTATTGATGTGTTGTTTTGTGCAAAAAGACCACTGGAAAGACCCAAAGATAGTAAGAGTGCATAGTGTATTTTTACCATTTTCAAATATAAGGCCTTAGGTTAGATATACAATCCGAAAGTTTGCAGAAACA
>NZ_JBATKE010000104.1:0-8847 GCF_049669105.1 Eudoraea sp. | reverse complement strand
CTACATTAGGTTCTCCTACGATAGCTATAGGAATCCCGCTTTTTATAACATTTCCCAAAGCGAAAGAATCTACCAGTCCCTTTAGAACGCTTTCAATTCTGTTTAGTAAACCCCGGAATTCTTCTCTGTCAGCAAATTCAACATCCTCTTCTGCAAAATCCAGCTCCAATTCAATCAGGGAGGCAAAGTTCAAAAGTTCTTCCCTCAGGAGTTTAATTTCATTGCTAAAACCTCCCCGCATCTGTTGCATGGCAATTTTGTGGGATGCCTCGTTTTCACTTGATATTAGATCCGCCACCGCTTCGGCCTGACTCAGATCCATTTTACCGCTCAAAAATGCACGCAAGGTAAATTCACCTGCATTTGCCATACGGCAACCATTTCTGATGAACAATTGGATTATTTGCTGTTGGATGTATATTGAGCCATGGCATGAAATTTCAACTACGTTTTCTCCTGTATAACTGTTTGGCCCTTTAAAAACCGATACCAGGACCTTATCTATAGTAGTATCTCCATCCATTATATAACCTAAATGGATGGTATGCGTATTTACTTTTTTTAAATCTTTCCTGCTAACTGACCTGAATAATTTTGAAACCAAAGAAATGGCTTCTCTACCGGATAAGCGAATAACCGCTATAGCACCAGACCCGGATGGTGTGGCCAACGCAATTATAGTATCCTTTGAAATCATGGAGATATTTTTTGTAAAAATAGACAAAAGCCGCTTATCCGCCTGGTGAAAGCTTTAATTGGACTCCATTAGATCAAACCTATTGGTTTTCTCATTACGAAATATCCGGTATTAAGTGGATAACTTTTTTTAAAAATCCTTAAAATATTGTGTAACATTTTATAAAAAATCACGTCTTATATAGTACATCATCAAAATCAATCAAAAAATGGAAGTTATCAATCAAAGAACAATGCGCGCCGACAGGCAACTGCTTGTTATTACGCATTTAACACAATTATTAAATTATATCATTGGGTTTGGTGGCTTAATAACCCCCTTAATTATATGGCTGACTTCAAAGAATTCTGTAGAAAGTTTGGATGAACATGGAAAGGCTGTTCTTAATCTGCAACTAAGTTTATTGCTATACATCGTCCTGAGTATTCCTGCTATTCTATTATTTGGACTTGGCATACTTACATTAATCGGGACAGCCGTACTTGGCTTTATAATGCCCATCGTAAACGCCGTAAGAGCTTCCAGAGGAGAGTCTCCCAGTAATTTCATGACCATACCTTTTATTACATAACATGTGAAACAAAAAAATCCAATCTGAACAGATTGGATTTTTTATTATAAATGGATCTCCGGAAACAACTTCATCTAATACGCTTTTACATAACTTGCCCGGGACAAAATTCGCCACCATTAAGGCTGGAACCTCCTTCAATGGTAAAATCGCCATAGGTATAGCCAAGAATGTTGGGTTCCGAACAACTGGTATTGATGGTAGTATTAGGGATACCTTTTACAGAAATATGGATTTCTCCACCCAGCGTATTGTTACGATCAAAACCATTAAGATTAAATAATTCTCCGGGGCTAAGATTTGCCCGATAAATTTGTTTTTTACCATTTGTACCGGTAATACTAATTGTGGCGTCTTCAGCACCATTATATCGTAAATCCAGTCGGGTAACATTACCACTACAGTCACAACTTGCAGCCTGGTCGGACCCATCATTAGTAGAGCTTCCATCTTCATTGGGAAGGCTATTTGGACATTCCCCTAATGCATCACCATGGTCTAAGTGAGCCTGAATGGCTTCTGGTGGCAGATACAAGGTTATGAATTTCCAATCGTTTCCAATATTCAGTTTATGACATATATATTGAAACTCTTTCTTTTTAGATTTCGAATAAACGGCATTTAAGGTTTCATTGCTTTGATCTAAATCATCAATTTGACAAGAGAACAAAAAGATAAAACTTAAAAGATAGTAGAGATTGTTTTTCATAATGTAGGTGGATTTGGGTTTAATTGTACATATATACAAATTGAAACGCACAGGAATATGAAAATTTTGCAAGAACGTTAATCTACCTATAAACAAGTTAAAAAGTGTTTAGGCAGCCTTTCTATACAAAATTAAATTACTTATGATTTAGCGAGAAGATCTAGAAATATTTTACCGGAATATTAAGACATTACTGAATATAGAAGGGATAGTTAATTATTTAACATCACCGGCATTACCAGCATGGTTACCATTTCACCCTCGTCAAGTCCATCTATTGGCGTTAGTATACCGGCTCTGTTGGGAAGGCTCATTTCCAAACATATTTCTTCTGAGGTCAGATTCCCCAACATTTCTACTAAAAACCGGGAATTAAATCCAATTTGCATGTCGTCTCCCTGATAGGAGCAGGTTAGCCTTTCTTCCGCTTTATTGCTGTAATCAATATCTTCAGCGGAAATATTCAATTCGGCTCCGGCAATTTTAAGTCTTATTTGATGCGTAGTTTTGTTAGAGAAAATAGAGACCCGCCTTACTGAACTCAGGATTTGATTCCTGGAAATGGTCAATTTATTTGGATTCTCTTTAGGAATTACAGCCTCGTAATTTGGGTATTTTCCATCTATAAGACGGCAAATTAGTTCTGTATTGTCAAAACTGAATTTGGCATTACTATCATTGTATTCTATTTTCACCATTTCCTCACTGCCCGCAAGAATACCTTTTAAAAGGTTTAATGGTTTTTTAGGCATTATAAATTCAGCTACTTCAGAGGCCTTAACATCGTTACGCTGGTATTTTACTAATTTATGGGCATCTGTGGCCACAAAAATTAAATGCTCTGATGAGAACTGAAAGAACACCCCACTCATTACCGGTCTTAAATCATCGTTACCGGCAGCAAAAATTGTTTTATTTATGGCATTGGCAAGAATATCGCCCATAATATCAGTAGAACTGGGATTCGCAAGTTCAACAGCCTTAGGGAATTCTGCTCCATCCGCATAAGCCAGTGCATATTTACCGTGATTAGAACTGATCTCAACCGTATTATTATCTTCGACGACGAATGTGAGTGGCTGTTCCGGAAAAGTCTTTAGGGTATCCAGCAAAAGCCTGGCAGGCACTGCTATTGTACCTTCTGAATCCGAATCTACCTCTAAAACAGAACTCATTGTGGTCTCCAGATCGGAGGCAGAGACTATGAGTTTGTTCTTGCTTAGGACAAATAAAAAATTATCAAGAATAGGTAAAGTATTACTGTTGTTAATAACCCCACCCAAAACCTGGAGTTGCTTTAATAAATAAGTGCTGGATACTATAAATTTCATTCGTTATTTATGCTTTTTTTGATTGATTTCTTTTTTAACAATTTGTGCTATTATTGTATGAAATCCAATTAAACAAATATATCCTAAATGTGCTTTTGAATAAAACAAACTTATTAACACCTAGGCACTGTATTTTCTCTTTCTGAAATAGTTAAAAGCAAACCCGAAAAATAATACAAGAAATACAGGGACACCAACGTTAATCAACTGCCACTTAGATTTATGTTCGGCTATTTTTTCCGGATCCAATAATGCGATTTTTACTTTCTTATTTCTAATGTTTATAAGTCCGGTGTCATCCATAAGATAATTGATGCTATTGACCAAAAATTCCTTGTTGCCATAAAAATTATTGGTCCATTTATCATATCCTAATTCAAGGGGTCTGTTATTCCTTATTTGATTTTTTATTATATCTCCATCTGCAACCACGAGCATCTTATTATCATTCCCTTTGAGTTTAGTGCCTTCTAGTTTTACAGGAACAATTCTATTAGTAAATGCAGAATTAAATGCACCTTCAATAAGCAGTACCACAGGCTTATTACCATCATTGTAAATTTCTTTATTTGGAGGGGTATTAATAATGTCTAAACTTATCATTTTTGGTGTGCCTTCAGATCTGGAAAGCGGTGAACTCGAATAAAGGACAGTTTTGCGATAGGAATTGGAAATAGTATCAATACTATTTGCAAATTGAAAGCGAAGTGCCTCCAGATTATTATTAACTGGGTGGTTATTGGGTGAGATAACCATAGGATTGTAAAACCAGGGTACCGGATTATATTGAGAGTTATTCCCTTCACCCGTCGCCAGTACTATTTGTGTAAAATATAAATCATTAATAAGCACCGGATTTATCCTGAATCCATATTTAAAGAAAAAATCATTCAGGTTGAGGTCTCTTGGAAAAGCCATAGAACTGCCTTTTGAATTAAAGAGACTGTCTAATTCTATGGCTACCTGATCTATTAACCAAATAGATTTTCCACCATTTACGATAAACTGATCCAGCACATATTTTTCTTTATCAGTAAAAGCCTCTGTGGGTTTGGCAATAAGTGCCAGATCGTACTCCTTTAGCTGATCCAATACTTTTTGAGGATTTTTTTCTACTGAATCCAGGGTGATCGCCCCTATATTGTAGTAATCCCTTATGGTAGTAAGAAAATCAGCCAGATAAATATCTTGCAATTCCCCATTGCCTTTTAGTACCGCTACTCTTTTTTTTGTTTTAATTGCCAGTTTAGTAAAAGCATCCGCAAAGGCATATTCTAAATTTTGTACAGAATTATTCACCCGGTCTTCCGAAGAAGCTCCCAATTTATTTTTTAAAAGAGGAACTTTAAAGGTTTTATTATTATAATTGACCATAGCCCACGGAAAGAGAATTTCCTGCGATACCCTTCCATTTTCTTCGACTGTTATATTCGCCGGAGTTAAACCAAGATTTTGCAATTCAGCAATAGTGGCTTCGGGCTCGCCATTATCTGCAAGAGGGTCAACAAAGTTATATTTTACATTGCTATTTATGGAAGCAAATTCCTCCAATATCTGTTTGGTTTCCGCTTTTAATTTTGCAAATTCGGCGGGTAATTCACCTTCAAGGAGTACATCAATAACAACAGGAGAATTAAAAGCTGATACGGCTTCTGATGCCTGTTCAGACAGGGTATATCGTTTATCTTCTGTAAGATCTATTCTTGTATAAATTAAACTCGCACCTATATTAACCAAGATAAATACAAGCAAGGCCAAACCATTGGTAAGTAACTTATTTCGCTTCATTACCTGGAATGATTTTTTAATTGAACAATTGCAAAAAACAGAAAGAGTACAGACAAACTAAGGAAATAAATTAAATCCCTGCTGTCTAAAACCCCTCTTGAAATTCCTTCAAAATGCGATTTCATTCCCAATGAAATTACAAATTGTGCCATGTCGCCATCAGTGAAAAGTGTTGAAACTCCTTCGAATCCATAATAGAACATAAAACAAACAACCAGGGCAAGGATAAAAGCAACAATTTGATTTTCGGTTAATGTGGATGTAAAAATTCCAATAGCTGTGTAGCTCATGGCTAAGAAAAACAGTCCAAAATATGATCCATAAATAAGGCCCCAATCCAAATTTCCCTGTGTAATGCCCAATTGCGAAATACAAATGCTATAAAGGAAGGTTGGAATCAGAGCAATTACAACAAGGAATAATGCACCGAAAAACTTACCGTAAACGGTTTGTCCTAAACTAACTGGTTTTATATAAAGCAATTCTAATGTACCAGCTTTCTTTTCCTCGGAAAAGCTCTTCATGGTCACTGCAGGAATCAGGAACAAAAATACCCAGGGAGTTAAGAGAAAAAAATTACTCAAATCTGCAAAACCGTATTCAAATATGTTAAAGTCACCTTTAAACACCCATAAAAACAAACCGTTGAGCACCAGGAAAAAGCCGATAATCAAATAACCTACTGGGGTCATAAGGAATGAAAGTACTTCTCTTTTAAATATGGCAAGCATAGGTTTATTTTACTGATTTAATTCTGTTCACACTCCACGCTTCTGCCTTTTCTTCAAACAATAATTTCGTTTTCCCCCAAACATTTCTAAAGAATTCAGATTTTCTATAAGCATCCAGGTTTTCTTCTTTTGCCCAATGACTGTAGGTGAAGAAGATGTTTGAATGTTCCCTGTCCTGGTATAATTCAAGGGAAAGACAGCCTTCAAAATTTCGGATAAAGCTTTTGGTTTCTTCAAAAATTTGCTCAAAACTAGCAATATTTTCTTTCTTTAATGTCAATTTAACGATGCGTATCAGCATTTATAAAAAGTTTATTATAATGGTATCTCTGTAATCCAAACCCAATAGGGTAGAGGCGCCTCCAACCGTGTTCAGATCACTCTTATAAATAGCTAGTTCTAAATAGTCAGACGAATTGAAAAGGGCCAACAAATCTCCCGGACCCTTTCGCTGGTTTTTTCCAAGGTCGAAATTTATTATGTCGCTATACCTGTTATGGATTTGACTGATTTTCCTATTTCTCGCATTAATTTCAAATTTTCTCCCATTCCGGTAGGCTTCAAACAGGCTTCTCTGAATATTTGTAATCACATTTCCATAGTTGTCTATATAAATAACACTCCCAACTATTGTTTTGCCCTCGTTCGTTATTCTTGGAGCAAATTCTTTAAGTTCTTTTAAGTCTTCAAATGATTTACCAACAACCTCCAACTTTCCTCCGCGTACTATATGGCATGCAACCTTAACGAATATGTCCAGTACAGGAAAGGATCCATTCACGGGGTTCGGAATATTTATTTCAACAACTTTTTCGGGTTTTATCTCCGAAGTTATCAGACTAATTACCCCATTATTGGCACTTATGAAATAGTGGTTATCAACCAATACAGCAATATGCTGGTTTTCAATGGTGGGTTCAGAATCTACCCCAACAATATGAATGGTTCCTTCCGGAAAAGCCTTGTAAGAATTTTTAAGAATATAAGCGCATTCCTGAATATTAAAAGGGCTTACGGTGTGTGTGATATCAACAATTTTAGCATCCGAAACCTCTTTATAAATAGTCCCCTTAAGGGCCCCTACAAAATGGTCTTTATATCCAAAATCTGTAGTTAAAGTAATGATCGCCATGCAGCACTGTTGATATTTTTTTAACTATTCAAACCGATTTTTACTTAAGTTTGTTTGACAAAATTACATGAAAAAAACAGCCTACAGAAATTTATCTTACGGCACACATCAATTAAATAAATCTATTCTTTGAACGAACTTAACTTAGAACTTACTGCGATTAGTCCAAGGGAATTCTTCGGACATCAAAACGAAAACATTAATCTCTTAAAAAAGTATTTTCCCAAATTAAAAATAGTAGCCAGAGGAAGCAAAATAAAAGTTTTTGGCGATGAACCCCTGCTGGATGAGTTTGATAAGCGGTTTCATATGCTTACGGCCCATTTTACCAAATACAACACCCTAGACGAAAATGTAATAGAGCGATTGCTTACAAGCAACGGTAAAGGAGAATATGAATCTTCTGAAAGTAGCGGAGACATTATTGTTCATGGGGTTAATGGTCGTTACATAAAAGCAATTACAGCCAACCAAAGAAAATTGGTTGATTCTACTGAAAAAAATGACCTGGTATTTGCTATAGGTCCTGCAGGTACAGGTAAAACCTATACCGGGGTGGCATTAGCGGTAAGGGCATTAAAGAATAAAGAGGTTAAAAGGATCATCTTAACACGGCCTGCAGTTGAGGCTGGAGAGAACCTTGGATTTTTGCCCGGAGACCTGAAGGAAAAACTGGATCCGTATATGCAGCCTCTTTATGATGCGCTGCGGGATATGATACCTGGTGAAAAACTTATTCATTACATCGAAAACGGAACCATACAAATTGCCCCCTTAGCTTTTATGCGGGGACGAACTTTGGACCATGCATTTGTAATCCTTGATGAGGCGCAAAATACCACACATGCCCAGATGAAAATGTTCCTTACCCGTATGGGAAAGAATGCTAAATTTTTGATTACCGGCGACCCCGGACAAATCGATTTACCACGAAGGGTAATTTCCGGCTTAAAAGAAGCATTATTAATCCTTAAAAGTGTTCCGGGGATACAAATTATATATCTGGATGATAAAGACGTGATTCGCCATAATCTTGTGAAGAAAGTAATAGATGCCTATAAAAATATTGAGCATCAAAACTAGTTTAGCGATATGGCCGAGACATTAATGACAACAAATTTTAATTTTCCCAATCAAATAAGTATATACAAGGGAAAAGTGAGGGAAGTATATCGGTTAAAAAACGATATCTTAATCATGATAGCAACAGATCGTTTGTCTGCTTTTGATGTTGTCATGCCTAAAGGAATACCTTATAAAGGCCAGATACTCAACCAGATTGCGACCAAAATGATGAAGGCTACCTCAGATATTGTTCCAAATTGGTTATTGGCAACTCCGGATCCAAATGTGGCTATTGGCCAGGCCTGCGAACCATTTAAGGTTGAAATGGTAATACGGGGCTATCTTTCGGGGCATGCGGCTCGTGAGTATAAAGCCGGGAAAAGAAGCCTCTGCGGTGTTCCGATGCCGGATGGAATGATTGAAAATGATAAGTTTAAAGAACCCATCATAACCCCGGCTACCAAAGCCGAAGAGGGAAATCACGATGAAGACATTTCCAGAGAAGATATCATAAAGCGTGGCATTGTATCAGAGCAGGATTATGAAATACTTGAAAATTATACCAGGGCATTATTTAAGAGGGGCACGGAAATAGCAAAGCAAAGGGGATTACTCCTGGTTGATACCAAATATGAATTTGGGAAAAATAAAGAAGGCGAAATTCTCCTCATCGATGAAATACACACCCCTGATTCTTCCCGCTACTTTTATGCGGAGGGTTACGAGGAAAGACAGAGCAGGGGAGAAGGTCAAAAACAGCTATCTAAGGAATTTGTTCGTCAATGGTTGATTAGTAATGGATTTCAGGGGCTGGAAGGACAAA
>NZ_JBATKE010000103.1:0-19596 GCF_049669105.1 Eudoraea sp. | reverse complement strand
GAGGCAAACAAACAGCTGCTGCCCAGTCCGGTACCAGCCCAATAGCAAAATTTGTAACAGAACCACAACCCTATTTTGCCCAACAACTTGTGCTTACAACCGAAGGGAAAAATTTTCTGGAGAACCCTAAACTACACCAGGAAGTATTTGGCCCCTTTTCAATTGTTGTTCAATGCGAGAATATCACCGAACTCATCAGTATTCTCAATCATTTGGAAGGACAGCTTACCGGTACCATTTTAGGTAGCGTACTGGAAGTAGGGGAACATGCAAATGTGGTGTCTGCTCTCCGAAGTCGGGTGGGACGGATTATTTTTAACGGTGTTCCTACCGGGGTGGAAGTTTGCCCCTCTATGGTACATGGCGGACCTTTCCCTGCTTCAACAGATAGCAGGTTTACCGCAGTGGGCCCGTATGCAATAAAACGGTGGGTAAGGCCGGTGGCCTTTCAGAGCTGGCCCCAGGATTTTCTACCGGATGCCCTTAAAGATGAGAATCCGCGTCAAATTTTACGATTGGTAAATGGAGTTTATACAAGTGCTGCGATTTAACAGACCAAGGGCCAATGGCTATAACTACTTTCAATTGTATTGATGCTCATACTTGTGGCAATCCTGTGCGGGTTGTGGCTCAGGGAGGCCCCGATTTGAAAGGCCGGAACATGAGCGAAATGCGGCAGCACTTTTTGGAGTCTTATGACTGGATCCGCAAAGGCCTTATGTTTGAACCTCGCGGTCATGATATGATGAGCGGTAGTATTTTTTACCCACCGGCAGATCCTGCAAACGACCTGGGGATACTATTTATTGAAACCAGCGGCTGTTTGCCTATGTGCGGACATGGCACTATTGGTTCCATAACCATTGGAATTGAAGAAGGGCTAATACACCCTAAAATTCCCGGAAAAATTCGTTTGGAGACCCCTGCAGGTTTGGTTGAAGTTGAATATCAGCAAACAGCCAATAAAGTAGATTGGGTCAAATTCAACAATGTAAAGTCCTTTCTTGCAGCTGAGGAATTAAATATTGAAAGCGCTCATTTGGGTACTTTAGTTTTTGATGTTTCCTATGGTGGGAATTTTTACGCGATTGTAGATCCCCAGAAAAACTTTAACGGGCTACAGGATTACACCGCCACGGAACTCATTCAGTATAGTCGCGAAATACGTGAGGCTATTAATGCAAAATACCCCAATCAATTTATACATCCTGAAAATGAGACCATCAGAGATGTGAGCCACATTCTGTGGACCGGCAGCACCATAGCGCCAAATGCCACCGCCCGGAATGCTGTTTTTTATGGGGACAATGCCATAGATCGTTCACCCTGTGGCACAGGCACCTCAGCCCGGATGGCACAATGGCATGCAAAAGGCCTCCTGAAACCAGGTGAAGATTTTATCCACGAGAGTTTTATCGGGTCTCAGTTTATAGGTCGTATTGAAGAAGTTACTACTTTAGACAACAAAACGGCCATTATCCCCAGCATTAAAGGATGGGCCAGGGTTTATGGATATAACAAAATAAACATTGATGATGATGACCCTTTTGCA
The DNA here is from genome assembly GCF_049669105.1 of Eudoraea sp. Taxonomy (NCBI): domain Bacteria; kingdom Pseudomonadati; phylum Bacteroidota; class Flavobacteriia; order Flavobacteriales; family Flavobacteriaceae; genus Eudoraea; species Eudoraea sp. Next base: position 18,044 of record NZ_JBATKE010000103.1, on the reverse strand, counting down.
CAGGGCTTTCAGGTAATTTAATATGAGTAAACGCATAGTTATCATTGGCGGTGGAATTGCTGGTTTGAGTTCTGCCTATTATTTATATAAGTCAGGTCACCAGGTGACCGTTATAGATAAATCTGACATTACTGCCGGGGCTTCTTTTGTGAACGCTGGTTATATTACTCCCAGCCATATCATTCCACTGGCATCTCCGGGAATGATTGTTAAGGGCATTAAATGGATGTTCAATTCGGCAAGTCCATTTTATATGAAACCGAGATGGGACCCGGATTTTTTTAGATGGTCCTGGTATTTTCACAAGTCTTCCACTCAAGCCAAAGTAGCAAAGGCAATTCCGGTGATCAAGGATATTAATATTTTAAGTCGTGGTTTGTTCGAAGACATCTATGCATCTGGTGATCTAGGTGAATTTCAACTGGAACGAAAAGGTCTGCTAATGCTTTACAAAACAGATAAAGCAGGTGAAGGTGAATTAGAAGTGGCACAGAAAGCACGTTTTCTTGGACTCGAAGTAAAAACCCTGGACCTTGGAGAATTGAAGAAACTGGAGCCTAATGTAAAATTAGATGTAAAAGGGGCCATACATTATGAATGTGACCGCCATACCACCCCTACTGAATTTATGCCTAAAATGGTAAAACATCTCAAGGATGCCGGGGTGAATCTAAAAACTAATGAAGAAGTACTGGAGATTTCAACTTCAGCTGGTCTAATCACTGAAATAATAACCTCCAAGGCATCATACAATGCCGACGAAGTAGTTTTAGCAGCCGGCTCCTGGAGTGGCAAGATATCAAAACAATTGGCTGTTAACCTTCCCTTGCAAGCAGGGAAAGGATATTCAATTAATGTAAAAAAGCCTACCGGGATCAGCATTCCGGCCGTACTTATGGAAGCCAAAGCTGCGGTTACCCCTATGCAGGGCTTTACCCGTTTTGCCGGAACCATGGAATTCTCAGGTATTAACGATACCATCAGAAAAGAGCGGGTTGAGGCAATTGCCAGGGCTGCAAAAAGTTATTACCCGGAAATTGAAATAAGTATGGAGGACAAGGCAAATGCCAAAAGCGGGCTTCGGCCGGTAAGTCCGGACGGACTGCCGTATATTGGCAGGAGTAAAGCCTATAGCAACCTTGTTTATGCCACCGGGCACGCCATGATGGGCTGGAGTCTTGGTCCGGCCACAGGGAAACTCGTTTCAGAAATCATTGACAATAAAAAAACCGCAATGGATATTGCACCATTTAACCCCGACAGAAAATTTTAAGATTAAAAGCAAAAGTTCTCAATTCACAAATAATGGCTGATATGGTTTTGGATAAAGTGATTGTAGATTCTCCCGGGAGGATCAATATCATTGGGGAACATACCGACTATAATCTGGGATATGTATTACCCACAGCCATAGACAAGAGAATTCGCTTTACACTTGAGAGAAATAATACAGATACCCAATGTGAAATTAGCAGTAAGGGATATGAAAAAGCACTTGTTGTAGATCTTAAACATATTGCCCCGAGCAATATTCAATGGGAAAATTACATCCTGGGAGTGCTGTATGAAATTTATAAAAGAAGTAAAGCGCTAAAAGGGTTTCAATGCACTATCGAAAGTGATCTGCCGGTTGGCTCAGGGGTCAGTTCGTCAGCAGCCCTGGAATGCGGTCTGGCCTTTGGGCTCAATGAACTTTTTGATCTTGGATTGTCTAAACATGAGATCGTGGCACTATCCCGGGATGCAGAACACAATTATGTAGGTACCAAGTGTGGCATAATGGACCAGTTTGCTTCAGTAATGAGTAAAAAAGATCATATAATCTTACTGGATTGCAAAAGTATGGAGCATACCTATGTGCCATTTGCCATAGCCCCCTACAAACTTGTTTTATTAAACAGCAATGTTTCTCACAGCCTGGCGAGTAGTGAGTACAACACCAGAAGAAAAGAGTGCGAAGAAGGAGCAGCCATCCTGCAAAAAAAATACCCCTATGTAGCATCGCTAAGGGATGCCAATCTCAAGATGATCGAGACTTGTAAAACGGCTTTGAGTCCGAAAGTGCTGAATAGATGTACCTATGTGGTGGAAGAAAACAACAGGGTTTTGGATGCTGTAGAAGCTTTAAAAAAGGGAGATTTAAAAACCCTTGGAACTTTGATGTACCAAACACACAAGGGCCTGCGAACTTTATATGAAGTAAGTTGTCCTGAACTTGACTTTTTAGTTGATTTTACAACAAATATGGAGGAGGTTTTAGGCGCCCGGTTAATGGGTGGTGGCTTTGGCGGATGTACCATCAACTTGGTTCATGAAGATGCAGCAGATGCATTTATTAAATCGGCATCTGAAGCGTATGAAAAGGAATTTAATATTAAGCTGACTTCTTTTGAAGGGCATCCCAGTGCAGGAACTACCCTCCTATAACTTCGGGCTAAAATAGTGAGACATTTTTTTGTACTTTAAAAGTGTAAAAAACATTACTATGAAAGCACCTAAACACAATCGTCGGGAATTTGTAAAAAAAAGTAGCCTGGGCCTTATGGGATTAACCCTCCTACCCTCGCTGGCACGGAAAATAGCGGCTAGTGACCGGCTTCGCGTGGCTCATATTGGGGTTGGTGGCATGGGAAATAACCATATGAAATGGTTCGCCGATTTAGATGATGTAGAAGTGGTTGCCCTTTGTGATGTAGATGAATTGCATCTAGCCGATAGCTTAAAAACTTTGGAAAGTCTTCAACCGGGTTCTAAAGTCAGCGGGTATAAAGATTTTCGGAGAATTTTGGATCGAAAGGATATTGACGCCATAACCTGTGCTACTCCGGATCATTGGCACAGCCAAATTGCATCACTCGCCTTCCAGGCAGGGAAAGATGTCTATGGCGAAAAACCACTTTCATACGACGTAAAAGAAGGACAATTATTACTTAAAAACCAACAGAAATACGACCGTATTTTTCAATTGGGAACGCAGATTCATGCCACAGATAATTACCACAGAGTAGTTGAATTGATCCAGGCCGGGGCCATTGGAAAAGTCCATAACGTAAGGCTGTGGAAAACTGGTGGACCTCCGGATTTGACCGAGACTGTAATAAAACCTATTCCCAAAACCCTGGATTGGGATATGTGGCTGGGGCCAGCACCCTATGTAGATTATATTCCTGCAAAATGCCATTTTACCTATAGGTACTTTATGGATTATTCCGGTGGGGTATTTGCCGATTTCTGGTGCCATATTGCTGATGTGGTCTACTGGGCAATTCAGCCAAAAGGTCTGAAGAGTATCTCAGCCAGAGGGGAAGAAGCCGACGGGATAGCCAATACACCAAAATGGATAGATGTGGATTATGAATTTCAGGATTTGAAACTGTTCTGGACTTCCACCCCACCCGATGTTCCCGGTGCCGCGAAAAGAGGCATTGGCGCTTATTTTGAAGGCGAAAAGGGCACACTTATTTGCGATTATGAAACCCGGGAGATTACGATTAACGGCGAGACCGTTACCGATATTCCTGAAATCCCAAAAACCCTGCAGCGCTCTCCCGGTCACCAGCAGAATTTTGTAGATGCCGTGAAATCACGTAAGCCTTCGGAGTCTAACCTGGCCTATGCCAGAGAGATGACCCTGCCAATGCATTTGGGGTTAATATCCTGGCAGCTGAACAGAAAACTGGCATGGAATGCTGAAAAAGAAAAATTTATTGGGGATAAGGAAGCTAATGCACTGCTCTCCAGAAAGCCCAGGAAAAAATGGGATTTAGCGTAACTTAAAAACCAACCATGAAAAACCTTTTCAGATTTCTATTTGGTCTTGTGTTAATTTTATCATTAACTGGCTGCGCCACAGATCCGGAACCGGGCTCAAAAGAACATATTACTGCGGTAACAAATCAGATAGATGAGAATAGGCTTCTGACTGCCGATGAAAGCCCTGGAGATTGGCTCAGTTATGGGAAAAATTACAAAGAAGACAGGTTTAGTTCCTTAGGTCAGATCACCAAATTTAATATAGATAGTTTAGGATTGGCGTGGAGCATAAACCTGGGAACCAAACGCGGTATTGAAGCAACACCAATTGTGGTAGATGGTATTATGTATGTTTCGGGCCCCTGGAGTGTGGTATATGCCATTGATGCCAGAAAGGGTGAACTTATCTGGACCTATGACCCTAAAGTTCCCAAAGGACATGGCGAAAAGGCTTGTTGTGATGTGGTGAACAGAGGGGTCGCCATCTATAAAGGTATGGTGTATGTAGCCTCTCTTGATGGCCGCTTAATCGCTATAAACGCAACTACAGGTGAACAATACTGGGAGGTGCTCACCGTTGATCAGAGTAGAGGATATACCATAACAGGGGCTCCAAGAGTAATTGACGGAAAAGTAATCATAGGAAATGGAGGGGCAGAATATGGAGTAAGAGGCTACATTTCTGCCTACGATGCCCTAAGCGGTGAGCAGCTATGGCGGTTTTATACCGTACCTGGTAATCCTGCAGATGGATTTGAGTCTAAAGCCATGGAAGAAGCTGCAAAAACCTGGACCGGAGAATGGTGGAAATTTGGTGGTGGAGGTACGGCATGGGATGCCATGGCCTATGATCCTGATTTAAACCTTTTGTACATTGGCGTTGGCAATGGTTCTCCATGGAATAGGGATATTAGAAGTCCGGGAGGAGGCGATAACCTATATTTATCCTCCATTGTAGCTTTAGACCCGGATGATGGAACATATCAATGGCATTATCAGACTACCCCAGGAGACACCTGGGATTATACCGCAACCCAACATATTATTTTAGCTGATCTCGAAATAAAAGGTACAAGCCGGAAAGTGCTAATGCAGGCTCCTAAAAATGGATTTTTCTATGTGATAGACCGTACCAATGGTGAATTTATTTCGGCTGAACCCTATGTTTATACGAATTGGGCAAAAGACATCGATAAGGAGACCGGACGGCCCGTAGAAAGTAGTTTTAGCAGGTATCCAAATATGAATTCAGAAATATCGCCATCGGCCTTAGGCGGACATAACTGGCAACCTATGGCTTTTAATCCTGTTACCGGATTAGTTTATATCCCCGCACGTGAAAATGGTATGTTTTACGGGCAACCTGCCAACTGGAAACATGAAGAGGACGGAAGAAGCTGGAACACGGGTTCAGATTTTGACCCGGAAAAAAAAGTCCATGAAGATCTGATGGCCAGAAGAGGTTTTGGTAAACTGATAGCCTGGGACCCTATAAAGCAAAAGGAAGTCTGGAATGTAAAACAACTCACCCCATGGAATGCAGGAGTTCTTTCCACGCGCGATTTTGTTTTTCAGGGAACTTCAGAAGGCGACTTTGTAGCTTACGATGCCGTTACAGGAGAAAAAGTTTGGTCCTATCCATTAGCAACCGGAATTATTGCCCCTCCCATCACCTATGAAATAGATAATGTACAATATATCACTATCCCTGTAGGTTGGGGTGGCGTAATGGGACTCTGGACAAAGTTTACAGAACAGATAAATCCCGGTACCATTTATACCTTTGCCCTGGGCAGGAATGAACCCATGCCCTTTTTTGAAAAAAAACCAGCTCAGCAACTGGTGGACCTTGATTTTGAAGCCACCACAGCTCAAATAGACCATGGCCAAAAATTGTACCTTAAGTATTGTACCCGCTGCCATGGAGGCGGTAATCTTCCCACGGGTGGCGGAAGCATTCCTAACTTAGCTTATTCCCAACCCGAAACCTTAAACATGATAACACAGATTGCCGGGGAAGGTGTTTTTCTTGAAAAAGGAATGCCCAATTTTGGTGACCGCTTATCTAAAGAAGACATTGGTGATATTAAAAATTACATTTTGAATGATGCCAAAGAAAGGAGAGAAGCACAAACAAATAGCAATAATGAACCAGCTTCCTCGCTACATTAGTTTATAAAAATATTAGTATGGAAACCGAAAAACTACCAGCATTACCTTTTGATGAATGGACAGAAACCAGGATAACCGTTCATTTACTACTCCAAATATTGGGAAAGACAAGATTGAAATCAACCACCAGAAAAAACCATTGGTGGTACATTACACTCTATGTTACTCCAAGAGGGTTTGGGACCTATAGCATTCCCATAAATGACGGTTTGGACAGCTTTGAAATGGAGTTTAATATAAAAAGAAAGGCGGTCATCATCTCACAAAGTTCAGGCAAGGAGATTGTGTTATCCCTTGAGGATAGCCCTACCATTGCAGATTTTTACACACGGTTTATGGGCGAAATAAATGGAATTGGTGTATTTCCAAAATTTATTGACAGACCATTTGATGTAGGCATAGATAAAAGCTTCAACGAGATTACAGAGTACCACCATTATGATTGGAAGTATATAAACACCTTCTGGAAACTCATGTTGTGGAATAACAACGTTTTTAAAGAATTTAGCGGTCGTTTTTACGGAAAAACCTGTCCCGTTCACATCTACTGGCATCACCTCGATTTAGTGGTAACCCGATTCTCCGGGAAAAAGCTCCCTCCTATGGATAAATCTGCGAGGATTTTGGAAAAAGAAACCTATTCCCATGAACAAATTAGCTTTGGGTTTTGGGTGGGCGACAATAATGTACCAGAACCAATGTATTACTCCTATACCTACCCTTCCCCTGATGGGATAGATGAGGAGTCCCTTCAGCCGAAAGGGGCATTCTGGCAGAATAGCAATGGTAGCCCTATGGCCATGTTGCGATACGAAGATGTTAAGAATTCCACTAACCCGCGAAAAGCTGTACTCGATTTCTTGGAAAGCACCTATCGGGCAGGGGCAAAAAAGGCGAAATGGAATATCGATGAACTCACTGTACCTGATTTAGATCAACTTTAAACAGAAAACAATATATTGTTATCACTTGTAGCGGGGGTAAGATGGGTACTCCATATAATGATGCTCTCGTTGCTTTTGCCCCGGAATAAGGGAATTAAAATACTTAAAAACCACTATGAATCGAAGAAAATTTATAAAGAATACCGCAGCTTATGTTGCTGTAGTTTCCGTACCCTTCCCTTTTTCGAATACACTTTTTGCAGCCAATCTTTCTTCGGATCTGACAGATCTCAGCGCATCCGATCTTTCAGTCGCAATAAGAACAAAGCAGGCCAGTTGTGTAGAGGTGATGCAGGCCTATCTGCATCGCATCCACCGCTATAATCCGGTGTATAATGCCATTGTGAGTATGGTTAATGACGATGAATTATTAGGCTTAGCACGCCAGGCAGATCAGGCCTTAGCCAGAAATGAATATTGGGGATGGATGCACGGCATGCCCCATGCAATTAAGGATTTGGCTCCGGTGGCTGGATTGCCTTACACAAGTGGATCGCCCATGTTTGCTAAGCGCATAGCTGAAGAAGACAGTGCTTTGGTGGCTAAAATTCGCGGACAGGGTGCCATCTTCATTGGTAAGACAAATACTCCTGAATTTGGCTTGGGTTCCCAATGCTACAATCCTGTATTCGGGGCCACGGGAAGTACTTATAATCCGAAATTGACCTGTGGTGGCAGTAGTGGAGGTGCGGCCTGTGGGTTAGGTACTCATATGCTCCCTGTGGCCGATGGCGGTGATATGATGGGCTCCTTGAGAAATCCCGGCGCATTTAATAATGTGATAGGTTTCAGACCGAGTACAAATGTGGTGATGGATGAAGGGGATGCTGAAAACAGGCTTCTTTGGACCTCCGGACCTATGGGACGAAATACCCGTGATACTATTAAACTATTACAGACGATCGCACGTAGCCCCGATTTTGATAACTTGAATCCCCTAAACCTCAATAAAATAAAAATTGGCTGGATGGGCAATCTCAATAATTATTTGGCGATGGAGCCAGGAATACTCGAATTATGTGAAGTCAGCCTGGCAGATCTAGCCAAAGCGGGGGCTAAGGTGGAATCTATGCAGTCCGATTTTAATATGTCAGATCTATGGCAAAGCTGGACCATCCTGCGTCATTATAGGCGTATGGATATGCTGGATTACTATGAGGATCCAGACACCCGGGATTTGCTAAAGCCAGAGTTGATCTGGGAAATTGAGCAGGGTCTTCGTTTTAATGAGAAAGATGTAGAGCGAGCAAATATGATTCGTACCAATTGGTACGCCGAATTAGACAGGATGTTTGGTGAATATGACTTCCTGGTTTTACCCACCGCACAAGTGTTCCCGTTTCCAAAAGAAATCCATTGGCCCAAACAAATAAATGGGCGGGAGATGGATACTTATCATCGCTGGATGGAAGTAGTTATTTTAGGCAGTTTGGGGGGCATTCCGGTAATTAATGTCCCGGTGGGATTCGATGCGCAAGGCAGGCCAATGGGCATGCAGGTCATGGGTAAATTTGGTGATGATAAAAAGGTGTTGGAGTTTGCATTGGCTTATGAACAGATCACTAATCATTTAGGCAAGAGACCGGAATTGATCGCAGTTGATGATTAGAATTCTCTTGTAATTCAACATACGCCTTTCCAAAATTCAGTGGTTTACACTATGAAGAAATTCTTTGAAAAATTATTCTCATAGCTAACAACCAAATAAACCTTTCCTTGTGATTATAGGATTCATTATCTTCGGACAGGAAACCGAACAAAAGAATATGTAATACATAAATTTTAAATTAAATAACAATATGAATTCAAATTTGGCCGTGCTAATTGACGGTGATAATATACCATCGGCATATATAAAAGAGATGATGGAAGAAATAGCCAAATACGGCAATCCTACGATAAAAAGAATTTATGGTGACTGGACCAGACCTCATTTGTCAAAATGGAAAAACCTGCTCCTTGAAAATGCAATAACTCCAATTCAGCAATATGGATATACCACTGGAAAGAATGCTACAGATTCAGCAATGATAATTGATGCTATGGATATTTTGTATTCGGAAAAAGTGCATGGCTTCTGTCTGGTATCCAGTGATAGTGATTTTACCCGTCTGGCCACCCGTCTAAGGGAAGCTGGAATGCAGGTAATAGGAATTGGAGAAAAAAAGACGCCTAATCCGTTTATTGTTGCATGTGACAAATTTATATATATTGAAATTTTGAAAAACCAATCTAAGGGGGCAGAATCTGAAAGTGAAAAAACTGCAACCAAAGATAGTGTCGATAAAATAACTTTAAAGGAAATTAAGTTAATTGCCACTACTATAAACGACACCTCCGATGACGATGGATGGGCATTTTTGGGAGATGTTGGCAGTTTGTTACAAAAAAAACAACCAAATTTTGATCCCAGGAACTACGGTTTTCAGAAATTGACTCCATTGATTAAATCAATTGGAAAATTTGAGATAGAGCAGAGAGAAAACCCAAAAAGCAAACATAAATTAATATTCGTCAAAAACAAAAACAGGGTATAAAATCAGAACTATTATACAAAGGATTATTCCTGTTCTATTATATCATACCCCTTAAAAGCAGTCCAGGCAAGAGCCACTTGCAATAAAGCTATGATTACCCCAATCTTATCTGTAATGCCATGGGGTTCACCCATATAAAAGAGAACCACCTGTCCGGGGATAGGCACCAACAATAGGGTTGCCCAGAATTTGTTCTTTTTGGTTGCTTTGGCTAAAAACGAATGCTTCCGGTCTTCAATAATTACCTTTACCACCAAAGCACCCATCACAATCATAAAGGGGATAATAATAAAGGAAAGATCTAAATGAACATTCAGGGTGTCACCATGAAACATATATCCCTCTCCCAAAAAGACCTCATAAAAGGAGTTGGCGATCATACTGCCATACCAAATTATCAATAAGAGGTAAAACATATTTCTACGTCTTCCCCAGTAAAAAGTATACATGAGCCCAAGACCTATCGCCACATTTAATAACACATAATAAAAATCGCCTCCTGTACCACTACCATAAAAGAGTTTTCCGAAAAATGTAGTTCCCCACTGGTAAGATTCCCCGTCTGAAATACCTCTTATAAAAGGGAGCCAGCTAGTAGCGAATGTCAAACTGGTAAGGATGAGTAAGAGGTTAAGTCTTTTAAAAAAGCGTTGGAGTTTTTTGGTTTCCATAAGTTAGTGTTTCTATAAAAGACAGCAACTCCCTAAAAATGTTACAGTTAAACTATATGCTTTTAAGTAAGGTCCACAAAAAAATTATGCTCTTCGCAACAAAAAAGTTATTTTTCGGATCCCGTGTATGGTATCATATTCCCTTACTTTTCTAAAATGAAAGCCATAGTACAAATCTTTAGCTGGTTCATTGGCCAGGCCAGTTTCTACTGTAAAAGTATTGGTATGGTAATTCTCAAGTACAAATTGCACAAGAGCGCTTCCTATACCATTCCTGAAAAAGTTGGGGTGCACTACCAGGCTTTGGATATGGGTATTGCTTACTTCTGTTTTTACCTCCACCACGCCGGCTAAAGTATCTTCCATGTAATAGCCGTAAAATGCATTCCTGCATTCTATAAATTCCTGTAACCTTCTTTTTAAGGGTGGAAAATTTTTAGCTTTTAAAAGTTTGGCTTCTATAGCGTATGAGGCCTGAAAGACGGAGCGGATGGTTTTAGCTGTTTTTTGGTCTTTTTGATTTATGGTTAAAATCATTTCCTGGATCTAAAATGGGATATACTAGTGCTTTACTTTTTTTTGGGATTTGCCACCACGGTTAATGACTTTACTATTTACGTTTATGAACTAAAAACAAGGACGCTGAAAGGATTAAAATTATTAGTGGAAGTATCAGATCGTCCCAGGTAAGAGTGTTATCCTTTAAAAAGTCCGTGACGGAAAAAGTGACCAGGGCAAAAAAATGGTACGCCATAACAGCACTTTTAGCTCTTCCAAACTATTAACCTTGAGCCATTTGGGTAGGGTCTTCCCTTCAGCCTTATCAAAAATAAACAGCCGGGCTATTCCCAAACCAAAAATCATAAATACCAAAGAGATCATAAAGGCATCCAATGCCTCCAGTAAATGTAATCCCGGATGATGACCTTCGGTTATTAAAAAATCTGATCTGAAAAATCCCTTATAGCCCCTTATACTTTTGGCAACCCCGGAACCAATAAAGAAAATAGCATTTATTAGTGTAAAGATCACCGCTAGTGCATAGATATATCTGAAAGGAGTAATTTTATTAAGCATCCGGCTTTTTTTTTAAAAATACATATTATTTCTTAGCTTGAAAACTGCTACCCTTGTTTTTTAGGTGCTGTCAGCAGTCTTTTATTAGCGGTCTTCATATCGGCATACCTGGGGTCCGGGATCACTTCCTGCTTTTGCATCTTTATGGTCTGTATACTTAAAAATCCAAACTCACTTACCACCCTACCATAAAACCGGTAAATACCCTTACCCCTAAAATAATATTTGGCAGCTACCGGAGGAAAAAGAACCGTATCAAACACCTCCCCATGCTGGTCCACACAGGTGGCAAAATGCATACGCTTGCCCGTATGTGTATTCGTGTTCTTAACGGTGACCAGGTAACCATAAATATCTATATTCCTGTTTAAATACCGCTCCAAATCCCTACTGCCATTTGCGTTTTTAGGGAGTTCCTGCAATAAATGAAAAGGGGAGCACAGGCAAAACCCTAGTAGCTCTAATTGGGTAAAAGCCATCTCCAGGTCTGTGGTATGAAGGCGTGGGATCTTAAATTTTTGGTGGGAAGGCGGAAACAATTTGGGATGGTCCAAAATAGTGCCTTTGGAAAGGAACAAATGTGCCTCCCACAAGAGTTTGTGCTTATTAATTTTTGTAAACCGAAACGCGTTAATGCGAATAAGGATACTCAGCTGCTCTATGGAAATAGGCACACGGTCTAAAAAATCTTCCAAAGAAGTAAAGACCCCATGCAACTGCCGCTCTTTCAAAATACGGTCCATCACCCGGCTCTCCAGTTCTTTCAGATACATATAACCCAAATAAATGTCTGTACCATAAATACAGTTTACCGCAAAACTTTTATTTATACAGGGCGCATGTATGCTCGCACCCATCATCCGGGCCTCGTGCACATAAAACTCGGAACGGTAAAAACCACCCCCATTGTTAAGAACCGCTACCAGGTATTCCAGGGGGTAATAGGCCCTTAAAAACAGGGTCTGGTAACTCTCCACGGCATAGGAGGCAGAGTGCCCTTTGGCAAAAGCATAACCGGCAAAACTGGCTACCTGGTGCCAGATCTCGGAGATCAGCCCTTCTTCATAGCCTTTTTTGCGGCAGTTGTCCATAAACTTGTCCTGCACCTTCTGGAACTCTTCCCGGGAACGAAATTTTCCACTCATCCCCCTCCGCAGTACATCGGCCTCACCAAGGGTAAGTCCGGCAAAATAGTGAGCTACTTTTATTACGTCTTCCTGGTAGACCATAATGCCATAAGTATCAGGCATAATATTTAGCATTACCGGGTGACCCTTCTCCTCTGCCCTGCCCTCTTCGCGATGCCGCAGGATGTATTCGCGCATCATCCCGCTCTTGGCCACCCCGGGACGGATAATGGAACTCGCCGCCACCAAGCCCAAATAATTATCTACCTCCAGTTTTTTTAGCAGCATCCGCATAGCAGGCGATTCTACATAAAAACACCCCATGCACTGGGCGGTTTTTATCAGCTGGTTAATACGGGGATCTTCCTTAAACCCTTTGATATTATGAATGTCAATTTTTTGAAACTCCTCTGGATTATTAAGTTGCAGGATCTGCAGGGTTTCCTTGATCTTTGCCAGGCCGCGCTGGCCCAAAATATCAAATTTATAGAGGCCTACGTCTTCGGCAATGACCATATCAAACATAGCAGTGGCAAAGCCCTTTGGCGGCAGATGCGTAGCCGAAAAATAGTGGATGGGTCTTTGGGTAATTAAGATTCCCCCCGCATGGATGCTCAGGTAATTGGGAAAGCCTTTTATTAACTGTCCGTATTTTAATACCAGCAGGGATACCTCATCTAATTGGGATAGCTGATAGTGCCCGTCGCTTAAGACATCAATCTCTGCCTTTGGCAAGCCAAAGACTTTCCCTAGCTCGCGTACAATGCCCTTATGTTTAAAGGTGACATAGGTGCCTAAAAGGGTAACATGATCAAAACGGTCAAAAATATACTGGGTAATCTCTTCCCGGTCTCTCCATGAAAAATCGATATCAAAATCGGGCGGGTTGGCCCGGTAGAGGTTAATAAAGCGCTCAAAATACAGGTCGAGTTCTATGGGGTCTACATCGGTAATACGAAGCAAATAGGCCACAATGCTGTTGGCGCCACTGCCTCGTCCCACATAGAAAAACCCTTTTTCCCGGGCCTTGGAAACAATATCCCAGTTGATTAAAAAATAGGAGACAAAGTTCTTTTCTTTAATCAGTCGCAACTCCTTTTGGAGTCGCTCCCGGATAGGCTTGTCCACTACGGGATAGCGGTAAGGGAGGCCGTCCTGGCATAATTGCTCCAGCAGTTTTTCGTCCTCTTCCCTGCTGCCCAGATAGGTCTGCAGGTTCTGGGGAGTGCGGTTTTTGGAAAAATCAAAATGGATGCTGCAGGAATTCATCAGCCATTCTGTGTTTTCAAGAATAAAGAGGAACTCTGCAAAGGCCGCGGCCAGGTTTTGAATGGGAAACATTTTTTCCTCTTCGCTGGCCTCTTCTTCCTTGGAGAGCTTGCTTAACAGCACGTTCTTATCTATGGCCCGCAGCAATCGGTGCGCATTAAAGTCGCGCTTATTCCTAAAGGTAACGGGTTGCAGCACTAGTAGTTTGTCTTTTTTTTCCACCAAGCTGGAGAAGGGCAATCTTCTTAGGTCCCTTATGGAAATTCCTATAAACTCATGCTCCAGGAAATCGCTTTGGTCATTGAGCAGCAACTTTTCAAAGGGGTAGATTACGTAGGCGTGTTTAAACTTCGGGGCTCTTTGGGGGATTTCTTTTTCCTCGTGGAGGTGGACTGAGAGAAAGGTGTTTAGTTCCTTGTAGCCTTCATTGTTTTTGGCAATGCCTACAAAGCATTGGTCTGCCCCGTTTCTGAAATCGATCCCTAAAATAGGCTTTATGTTGTATTCCGGAGCTTTACGGACAAAGTTCAGGCCTGCAGAGGTATTGTTGATATCTGTAAGTACCAGTTGAGTCACCCGGTTTTCCCGGGCGAGTTCTAAGAGGGCTACTTCGGAAAAAGTCCCGTATCGGAGGCTGTAGTATGTATGGCAGTTGAGGTACATAGGTGTTGGTATTCGATTTGTATTATTTTAGTTCTTCATTTTCTTTGCATTCTCTTCATTTCTTTTGTTCGTCCAAAAGAAACGAAGCAAAGAAAAGGGCGCCTTATCCAAGGAATTTTTTCAATTCACAAATTGAAAAACCATGCCTGAAACTCCGCGTCGCTTCCTTCCTCAGCTCCTGATTTCGGAGCTTTCATGCAATATTCTGCGGATAAGGGTTTTTTAATCCTATTTTTAGTTTCATTTTTATCCACCGTAGCCCGCAAGAGCGAAGGTGGATTTCACTGCTTTCTATGCGCCAGCACTATAGGCGGTTGGCCATTAAAGGGGTTGTGCATTCTGCCAATAGTTTTAGCGCCAAGGCCGGAGGCTCTTAGCACGCTTTTATCGCCAAAGCGCTCCCGTATGTTATCCATTGCGGCATAGAGGTTCAGGGCTTCTTCGGTATCTTCAAACAGGTTGATCTGGTAATTCCCCGGCACCAGATGACTAAAGCGAATACCTATGAGCCTCACCAGTAAACGCCTGTTATACAGGACTCTGAACAGCTCCAGGATTTTGGGGATAAGAATATGGTCTGCACTGGTGTAGGGAATCCGGACTTGTTTGGAATAGGTATTAAAATCTGAATACCTGATCTTGACGGCAATGCAGGCGGTAAGCTTTTCCCCCCTGCGGAGCTGGTAGGCCAGGTTCTCTGTCATGGCTATAAGGATGCCTTTTAGTTTACTGACATCTATGGTATCGCGGTCAAAGGTGCGTTCTGTAGAAATGGACTTACGGTCGCAAAAAGGGATCACGGGGGAGTTGTCTACCCCATTGGCCCGTTTCCAGATGACAGCGCCGTTAGCCCCCAGTACGCGTCGCATAAGATCTATAGGCATTTCCTGTACGGTTTTTACTTTTCTGAGTCCCAAATTTCTGAGTGTCTGGTAGGTTTTGTCGCCCACCATAGGAATCTTTTTGATAGAGAGCGGAGCCAGAAAGGGTTTTTCATAGCCAAAATCTACTTTCAGCTGGTTGTTGGGTTTGGCCTCATTAGTAGCTACTTTAGAGACTACTTTGTTTACAGACAGTCCGAAGGAAATAGGCAGCCCGGTTTCTTTAATGATCATTTTCCGCAATTCAGAAGCGTAGTGGTAGCAGCCAAAAAAGCGGTCCATCCCGGAGAGGTCTGCGTAGAACTCATCTATGCTCGATTTCTCAAAAACAGGGACCTGTTCTTTAATGATTTCGGTGACCAGATCGGAGTGCTTGCTATAGGTGCCCGCGTTACCGCGGATAACAACGGCTTCAGGGCAAAGTTCCCGCGCCATTTTCATGGGCATCCCGGAATGTATGCCAAAACCCCGGGTCTCGTAGCTGCAGGCAGCTACGACTCCCCTATCACTGGTACCACCCACCAGCAGGGGTTTGTTTTGCAACTCGGAATTAATGAGCCGCTCTACAGATACAAAAAAGGTATCCAGATCCAGATGAAGAATGGTCTTTTGCATAACTATTTAAAAGGACCGCTAAGTTATGGAATATTTCCATTTTATTGGATTTTTTCCATAATAATTATATATTATTTTAAAAAGAATAATTTTTTTTTAAAATCATTTGGTATTTAATACGAAACGTATTAATTTTATAGTACGATTCGTATTATTATGAAAACAACAAGGAAACCCACTTCACTGGATTATGCTATCCTTGGTCTGGTAAACCAACAGCCCCAAACAGGCTATGGTATCAGAAAGGCATTTGACACTACCGCTTTAGGGAATTACAGTAGCAGTCCGGGAGTCATTTATCCGGCCCTTCAAAGATTGCAGGAACTTGGACTGGTTGTAAACACAACCATGAACAACACAAAAAAAAGCAAGTTTCATTGTACTAAAGAAGGAGAGTCCATTCTTAAAGAATGGCTTTTAAAGCCAATAGAAATTAAAGATATAGCCAAAAACCTGAATGACCTCCTACTTCGATTTGCTTTTATGGAAAACTTACTGAAAAGAGAAGTACAACTAGAATTCCTAAGCTCTTTTCAAGATGTACTGAAAAAATATATTAAATCGCTTAAAGAATATCATAAAAGCGAATATAATACCCTGCCTTTGAATGCCAGATTGGCTTTTGAACATGGTATAGCCTCCTACGCAACTACCTTAAAATGGTGTTTAAAAACGATTTCAACCTTAAAAAAAACAGAAAAATGAAAACTACCTTGTTCGTAAAATCAATTTTTGGAGCACTGCTGCTTACAGTGCTCTACATACTCTTCAATATGCTACTTGGCCAGACCTCAGCCATTGCTAATTTATATTGGGGAATATTATCTAATTTCCTCATTGCACTTCTGCTGGGTTATTATATAATGTCATCCAATCTGGGTGGAATACGGTTAAGTATTTCGGTTTTTCTAATCTATTTCCTGATTGGTCATTTTAATATTCTAATAGAGGCCTATATTTTTAACGTCAGTTCCCGCCAGGAAACTGCTCTGGAAATAATAAGAGGGTTTTTTATATCGATAACATTTGCCCCCCTCTATGTTTATATATTCAGAACTAAAATAGTGAAGGAAGCGGTGATTTTTACGAAAAGGTCTCTTATAGGCTGGTGCTGGAGAATCCTTGTAGCCGATATCTTATATCTCCTTCTTTATATTATTGCGGGGCTTGTTTTAACCCTTGTATACCCACAATTGCTTCAGTTTTATGAAGGTAAAATCCCGCCTTTTGATATTTTGATTAATACGCAACTATTTATACGAGGATTTATATTTATTGGCATAGCTCTATTAATGCTTCAGACTCTGAACATTTCAGTGGCAAAAAAGGCTATATTAATAGGCCTGACCTTTGCGATCCTTGGTGGCATAGCCCCTTTGATCCCGCCAAATGAACTCATGCCTTCCTATGTAAGGCTAGGTCATGGTTTTGAAGTTGGGATTTCCAACTTTGTTTATGGAATTCTTCTGACGTTACTACTGAAACTAAAAAGTGGCGCAAAAGCAGATATAAATCCAGGTATTGCAGTTAAACCCACGGTTTAATTCCTTTATTAGTAAAACGTCAAAAGAAAAAAATCACTTCCGCAGACGGGCTGTTCACATTAGTCGAATGCAAATCCTGTAGACACTCTAAAGATAAATGCATAGAGTGCGATCAGAAACATGGCAAAGCTAAACCATGCAAAAAGTTTAAAATAATTTCGAACAATAAGGATTCCTAAATCCCTGAATCCTTCCAAATAAATTTCCCTAAGTAATTCTATCGTTTTCATAACATTGATTTTAGAATTCACTTATAAGACTTCAAAATCTGTTCTAAGTTTAGTTTTTTGCCATTCTTTTAGTCAAGGGTACAGAATTCCTGGATAAAATGCGCAATTTTTAAACCGCAACCCTGAAATTAGAGATTATAAGGAACGGGTGGGGAGTAGCAACAAAAAATCCCCGTAAGCCTAACACTTACAGGGGTTAATTAATATTTAGGTTGGTTATTTAATACATTTTGATTTTTCATTTAATCTCCCCATAGCTTATGTAAGCGGAGGCAAGATCTTATCCTCCGAAGCCTGTAAGGGCGTAGTAGCGATTATTGGACTCCTGCTGCTGTCATTATCATAAACATAATTACAGAAATAAACAGACATCCGGCTGCCACAAAAAAGTCGATTATACTGAATCCTTTATGTCTCTGAGCCATAGGTTTTTATTTTAAGTTAATAATTAGTCAAATGCAAATCCCGTGAACACCCTAAAAATAAAGGCATAAAGGACCATAGCATACATTATAAAACTAAACCAGGCAAAGGCCTCAAAGTACTTCTTTACAATAATAT
>NZ_JBATKE010000102.1:0-3896 GCF_049669105.1 Eudoraea sp. | reverse complement strand
GATAGACCCAATCAAAGGATCAAAACTTATTAACTTGGGCATTAGTGCGTTCATTGATTTTTTAATTTCCGGAATTAGGAAGTAATTGATTTCTTGCGTATTCCAAATGTATAATTTTTATTCCCAGTATTGTAAACAGGTTCGTTTTAGCTCATGACATCGTTATACTCTAAACCCCTGAGCATAAATAATTCCCTATCTTTGTAAGAACTGCCCACCTCATCCTTCCTATGATAAATTTCTTCCGCAAAATCCGCAAACAACTTGCTGACGATAACAAACCTTTAAAGTACATGAGGTATGCTTTTGGGGAAATCCTACTTGTTGTGGTTGGTATTTTGATTGCCCTGCAGATCAATAACTGGAATGAAGGCCAACGCGCAAAATCTGAAGAAAAGACCCTGCTGGAAAACCTAAAGGACGACCTAAAATTGGCCAGTCAGCAATCAGAAGGTTTTATCGCTGAAGAGCAGCAACTTATTGATAATTTGATCCTGGCCATGGGAATACAGCCTGATAGGCAGTCCCCCTCTTCAGAATTTTTTTCTGATTCGCTTTTCATTGACATGATATGGGATTTTGAATCCAATGTGCCCGTTATAAATTCCTATGCGGAAATAAAAAATACCGGTAAGACCTCCTTAATCCGTAACCGGGAGATACGCCAAAAGTTTACAAATCTGGAATTAAAGATCAATAATCTAAATAACCTTGTAAAGGACCGGCTTACCGTACAGCAGATTCGAATTGATGACATTGCGCAAGACGACCTGAATTTGGTCCGTTTTACCAAGGGTTCCAAAACCAGACTGGATGTCAATATAGAAAGGGAACCTGAAAATAATTATTCCGAAATTTTAAAGCGGCCAAAGGTACGTAACCTTTTGGCCATGAAACTTCTGCTTACCGCTGACGTACTGGAATTTAGAACTGATCTACAAAAAGAAATTGACCTGATCATTGAATTAATCGAAAAAGAGTTGGGGACTTTCTAAACAGGAAACATAATTTCCCTGTCAGTTTACACTTATAATAATTCCCTTTCTTGTAAAAATATAGCTCCCCAAAATATTTATCTTTGTGTAATTATGCATCAGGAACTGGTATTCTTTAACACGCCCAGATATAAACTAATATTGAGCTTTTCCATTGGTTTATTTCTGTACCTTTTTTTAATTGCTTTCCTGCCTTTTGGAGTCAACAACTACAATCCAAACCACACCTATACTTTTGAATTTCTCTACGAGATAGGCCAATACATTCCAATTACCATCCTCACCTCGATTATTAATGAATTTGGCATTAAACCTTTGTTTAAGGGGCGCTTATCTTATACTTTTATTATTGGGTGGACTATCTGGAGCCTTATATTCCTGGGGCTGATCATGTTCGTTACCTATAATTATCAGGGCGATTGGCATGACTGGAAACTTAGCAGTGTTTTTGGCTTTGTGGCCGATGTTTCCAAAGTATTAATTTTCCCCATAGTAGGTACATTCTTTTATTTCAGGTATAAAGCCCTGCAAGAAAAATATGATGCCTTCCTTACCAATATAGACAGCAGTATCGATGACAAACGCATGATACATTTTACCGGCCAGGGTACAAACGATAAAATTTCCATGATGGTGGCCGACTTTATTTATGCCAAAGCACAGGACAACTATATTGAATTGCACTATTTGAAAAACGGACAAAACTCAAGGTTCCTGATACGTTCCTCTCTGGCAGGTATGCACGATTCCCTGGATTATGGTTTTCTGGTCCGTTGCCATCGCTCCTTTATGGTAAATCTATACAATGTTAGCTCTATCAAAGGCGGCAGGAACGATTTAAGGATCACAATGAGCCATGCAGATGAAATGATCCCCGTTTCAAAAACCTATGTGGATGACACATTAGAGGGGCTAAAAAAATACAAACGTTTCCAGTAAGTCTGTCATTTACCACAAATAATCAAATTTTACCACAAACAAGCTAAAAAGCTGGTGCCCTTGGCCCCTGGCTTTTAAATTCGTTCCAATATCAATCATTAAATTATAATTTTCATGAGAACAAAAATTAAAACAAGTAAGAAACAATGCGCCTTTATTTTTCTGAGTGCCGCATTTTATCTCCTGGTGTACCCGGTACAATCACAGGAAAACAGTAAAGAACACCATGCAATTTTACAGTCTTTTGTAGAAAGCTATAAAACAGATCCCATGGCCTTGTCGGTTACATTTGGGATTGCAGTGGGTGAAGAATGGTGGCATGTTATATCGGAGCGAAAAGAGGAAGGTTATAAAGTAGGTAAGAAGAAACAATATACCTTTCATAATTTCGGTCCAAATGAGGTAACCCTTCATCAGGGAAAACCTAAAGAACCTACCTGGTATTTCAAATTTGCCGATGCCTCGGTTTTGGAAAAAATTAACGCTAAAGTCTGGACCGCAAGTACCGCCAATGCCCGTTCCACCTCAGCCGATGAAGTGGGCCTGGATATCCTTTCCATGGATGGATTTATATATACACAAAAGACAGATGCTATCTCCTACCAGGTGCTGGAACATTTTTGGAAGAAGGATGCCATAGAAATCACCCATTTTACCCGTGATAATACACTGCCCAGCCATGGTGCTGAAATAGTTTCTCTATATACCATGAAAGACAAACGCATAGGGTGGTTCAGTCTGGGTACGGATGAGGCTGCTAATGCAGACGAGCGTCTGGAAAAAGGGCAGGTACCTAACCTGATGATCTTTACCAAGGGCAGGGGAAAAGGCCTTTTTGGGGAGGAAGAATTTGATATTGAGCCCGGAATGAGTGTATTTATAGGTCCCTATGTAAAACACGTAATCTATAATCCGTATGAAGAACCGCTGGAAGGCATCCTGGTACTCTTTGGCGATAATATTGATTTTGCCAAAGGTCAGTCATATCTGGAATTTTTGGAAAGGGAGCAAGACTTCCTGGAAGAAAACGAAAAAAATGTTCAGATAAGCTCCGGGGACCTGGGCAGTAATTAGCCTTCCTCTGATATATACAATATAAAAAAGACCCGGAAGTTTGCCGGGTCTTTTAATATTAATGGTTGTTCTGCCATTTGTACTGCCAAACACCGCTCAGGCTTCCAACGCCCTGGTCTTACCCTTTAAATAAGATTTCTTTCTCCTTAGTACTGCCCTGAACAGGATGTCAAGTATAATATACGCTGTCAGTACCAGGCTTAAGTAAGGCAAAACATCTCCTATAGTATTGTAAATAGTAGCTACTCCTCTGGTCTTCACATTTGCAATTATAGTCTTATCAGTGGAGGAGAAAAAATCCGTTTTAGCCACAATATTCCCATAAGGATCCGTTGCCAAAGAAATTGCCCTGGATACAGGTCTGACTATTGAAACCCCATTTTCGATCCCCCGCAGCACGGCCATATGGGCATGGTAGGGATCTATTGCTTTCCAGTCTCCGGAAGGGATTAGAAGGATATCCGTTTTATTGCTCCCTACCTGTTTCATAAAGTGAGGAAAATCAGCATCGTAACAAATAACCGGGGATAATTTGCCATAGGGCGTATCGATGATTGGTATAATATCATCGGAACCATAATCCTGTTCCGCAAAAGGAACGGGATTGCTTTTCAGATAGGTGTTTGCCAACTCACCTTCCGGGGTAAGAGTCATTGTTTTATTGACCAAAAGCAACCTGTCCGGACTATACGGTCCCGGATTTATCACTCCCAAAGAAATGAAGAGGTAAATCTCTTTTTCCCTGGCCAGCGCTTTGGCCCTTTGAATTACACTTTCCTCCTGATTATTAATAATTAAACTTATGGCTTCTGACCAGACAACTATCTTAGCGCCTTCATCGGCCAGAAGGGCCGTTTTTTGAAAAAGTAGTTCCAGATTACCTTCAAG
>NZ_JBATKE010000101.1:0-30239 GCF_049669105.1 Eudoraea sp. | reverse complement strand
GATTGTATCTGTATTCCGTGCAACATTCTCAATGGGCCATGCCTAAGCTTGTTGTTCTCGAGCCTGGATATTCTTCGCTCTTCGACCGATGCACCCATAAGGTTTTCAAATTCTTCCAAGCAAGCCTCATAATCAGTCAGAATAAGTTCCATCAGTTCGCTTTTGGTCCCAGTATCGGCTACTAAATCGGCAAAAACCTTCATGATATCGATGTCTGAATTCAGAAGATTCGTTTCAATTTGAATCAGACCATATTTCAAGAAAGGCCATTCTTGGGCAAGAGTTTTTAAATACTCAAAATCCTCAGGGTATTGTTCTTTGAACGTACTGAGGGCAGTACCTGTACCATACCATCCGGTGAGGTTGAACCGTGATTGGTTCCAGCTGAACACCCAAGGAATCGAGCGAAGATCATTAAGAGATCGCTGGCCTGTTCTTCGCGCAGGCCTGGAACCGATTTTACTTTGTTCCAATACGTCTATGGGGGTGGCGTGGCTGTAGAATTCGATGAACTTAGGGTGGTCCAGTAATTCCCGGTACTTCTTACGTGCCATAGCGACCAGCCGATCCATAATGTCATAGCGCTTTTGCTTTTTACGTTTTTCCGATGATAACATCGCCTGTCGAGCCGTACCCGAAATAAACATTTCTAGATTATAACTGGCGTTCAGGCGATTTGCAAATTGATTTGCAATAGTTTCCCCCTGCACAGTCATTTTAATATGACCACTCATGGATCCAGGTGGCATACTTTCTAAAAAGCGATGGATCTTTCCGCCTCCCCTGCTAATAGTTCCACCACGGCCATGGAAAAATCGGAGTTCTGCCCCGTGACAGCGGCCAACTTCCGTAAGTTTTTCCTCAGCCTCATAAATATTCCATCGACTTGTCAATATGCCTCCATCTTTGTTGCTATCGCTGTACCCCAACATCACTTCTTGAACGAATGGGGATGTATCATTGCGCTTCTTTTGCACAAAGGGATGGGTCAAGAAAGCCTCCAGAATTTTAGGTCCCGCTATGAGGTCATCAATGGTCTCCAAAAGTGGCACCACAGGAAGACCGGCATCTTGAAGGCCAACCTCTCGTAAAAACAGAAAGACCACCAATAAATCACTTAAACTACGTGTCATACTGACGATTACGGAGCCAATACCGTCCGTTCCATACCGATTCACATAATTTTTAACCTCCCTAAAATATCCCAATACATTATCCGCTTCAGGCCCACATGAAGTTCCTGCTCTTACAAAAGGGCGATTGCTTTGTAGCTCTTGGTTGATAAATGATAGTCTTTTTTCCTCGTTCCAAGTTGAATAATCCGAATCTGCAAAGTCCGAAGCTTGCAGTATCTGATCCATAGCTTTTTCGTGATAAGCACTGTTCTGCCGTATGTCGAGCTTAGCCAAATGGAAGCCAAAGCAGTACAAAACACGTTCCACAGGAAACAAATGTTGTTTCGCTATACCACCTGCCTTCAAATGATTCAAGACCTTCCTCAGCTTTATTAATTGGGATGATAAATCATCTGGCCGTTCATAAAAACTGTCGTCAGCAAGCTCAAAACGTTCTGCCATAGTGTTGTCCAAACGGGCCAACAATAAATTGATGAACTGTCGCAAGGGTTCCGAGGGGTT
This sequence comes from Eudoraea sp., assembly GCF_049669105.1. Lineage (NCBI taxonomy): Bacteria > Pseudomonadati > Bacteroidota > Flavobacteriia > Flavobacteriales > Flavobacteriaceae > Eudoraea > Eudoraea sp. The sequence goes on along the minus strand of NZ_JBATKE010000101.1, from coordinate 28,602 downwards.
GCGTTTTAGGGCTTTTTGACCCGCCTCTCCAAGAATTTCGACCTGGGATGCAATATCGGATAAAAACTCAGATGGAATGTCGTTCAGAAATTCGGAAAAACTGAGCTTACGTGCTAATTGGACCAATTTATTCCTGATAATCTTCAATGCTGCTTGCCGATGTAGTTGCAAGGTTTCAGCGGTGAAAGCAGGAGTAACATAAGGATGCCCGTCACGATCCCCGCCGACCCAGCTACCGAACTGTAGGGTGGGAAACTGTTCTGGCCCTTCAAGTAATTCTGAAGAGAAGCCGACATATTTCCACGCATCGAGCAAACGCTGGTCGGTCAAATGCAGCACTTTTGGGAACACATTGACAAAGTAATGCATGACATTGCTGCGCTCATCGGTGAGTCTGGGTTTTTCGAGATAGATTTCCCCTGTACGCCACCAACGCTGCAATACACCTTTGATTTCTTCCGTGATAACTGCTCGTTCAGAAGCCGACCAAAGCGGATTTTCTTTTTTTACCAAGAGCATGTAAAGTTCCCTGTGAATATTCAACACGGTCAGCCTTTTTGCCTCAGTAGGATGGGCGGTCAATACGGGCATTACGTTAATCTTTGGTAGTAAGTTCGCTGCTTCTTGCTCGCTGATCTCGGATCTCTTCCATAATTTGAGTGTTTCCGCCCAAGATCCACGGGTAGTCTCCAAACCTAATTGGGTCTCAGTTCGCCTGCGAAATTGCGTGGCGGCGTTTTCTTCCACAAGGTTGAGCAACTCAAAGGAGATGCCAAGGGCCTGGGCCAATTTTTCGTCTGCTACGTTGGCTTTCCTTTTCACCGGGGTGACGTCTTCTGAAGTAATCATACCCGCAAGTGTATCTTCGCCCAACGATTGCAACATTTCTTTGAACACATTGATTAAATAGGAGTAATCTTTTTTGATTTTTTGTAGCCCTTCGAGCTCTAGCGTTTTCTTTTCCATGGATCATAATATACGTTTAAACTGAATTATTACATTGTACTGTATTTTCTGAAGCCACTCATGAAACTTTCAAGTCATTAATTCTTAAAAAACAAGGAAAAAGTGTGCATTTCCCCAGTTCGGCCATAGTCCAAGCGAAATCCATAGATTTCACATATTTTTTGATTGATGGCCAAGCCAAGTCCAAGGGATTCTTTTGCCGAGCTACCTTTTTGAAAACGGCTGAACAATTTTTCCGTAGCTATTTCAGAAGCCTCACCCGTATTGGTAATCTCAAATTTTTCTTTGTTCAATATCATTTTTATGGATCCCCCTTCTTTATTATGCTGCACGGCATTTTTGATGAGGTTGGTAAACAAGATGTCGACTAGAATATGATCGCACTCCACGGTTACGGGATGTAGTTCCATGGATACTTCGAGATGTTTAAAATTTATGATCTCCTCCATATTGCTGAGGATATTCTCGATACTGACTCTTAAGTCCACAGGGTCTAATCGCTTAAATTCTTGATTTTCGATTCTAGAGATCAAGGTCAGCGATTTCCCGATTTTGGAAAGTTTATTGGTTTCTTGATAGACGGCCTGTATGCGTTCCAATTCTTTTTGATCCAAGTTTTTACTTTCCAATAGCAACACCACTTTGTTTCTGATGACGGCCAAAGGGGTCTGTATCTCGTGAGAAATATTCTCGTTGAATTCTTTCAGGTTCTGGAAATCTTTTTTTACCTGATCTATCAATATCGTGATTACCTCATTAAGCTCTTCGAACTCGGTAATCCTTGGAGTTTCAAGTTGAATTGGTTCCTTTTGGGTCACATCATATTCTATGAGCTTCGATAAATTTTCGAAGAAGGGATTCCATGCCCAATTATATATTTTCCAATTGATAAAATAAAGCCCTACGAACAATAGCAAAATGATGAAACTCGTTGAGAGAAAAAGCAACCAGATCAGTTCATTGATTTCCAACAAAACGTGCTTGAGCGTGATTTTGACCGGTCGGGAGTCGATGGATGACGTAAATTCATACATTCGATAAGGCACCATTTTGTCGGCATAGGCTTCAAAGAGCAGCGTGTCCTTGAATGCTCGGTCGATTTCAAAATCTTCGCTCACAAGCGTGGTCTCGAATAAATAGTTCGAGGCGGGAAGCGCACCATCCTTGGCGAGGTGATAGTCGATGCGTTCACGCTCATGAAGAAGTGTTTCCTGTACCTCGTTGTTTACCAAGTATTGGATCAGGAAATAATCTACCGCGATCATGATCGGAAAGAGCATAATCAGAAAAACGAGGTAGTACGTATTGGTCTTTCTAACGAGTTTCATTCGCGATCGGTGAATTTATATCCAACACTATAGATAGATTGAATGTAGTCGTTACCCCCCGATTCGGCAATTTTTTTTCGCAGATTGGCTAAATGGGTGTAGATGAATTTATAGGAATCGGCCATTTCTATATCGTCGCCCCAAAGATGTTCGGCAATGGCCTCTTTTGTCAAGAGGCGGTGTCTGTTGACCACAAAAAAATGGATAATATCAAACTCTTTTTTGGTAAGGTTCATAAGGTGGTCATTTACAAAGACTTCATGGCTATCTGGTTTGATCTTGATTTCGTTGAAATGAATTTCCCTACTGCCATGGTAAGCTTTTCTTCGGTAAAGTGCTTTGATTCTTGCATTGAACTCTGCTAAGTAAAAAGGCTTGGTCAAATAGTCATCCGCCCCTATTTCCAATCCATGTATTTTATCGCTCAGGGAGTTCTTTGCAGAAATAATGATAATGCCCACATCGATGTTTTCCTCTTTCACCGCTCTGATGATATCTAAACCATTGCCGTCGGGTAACATAATGTCAACGACCAAAACATCATATGGAAAATATCCTATTTTATCATTCGCAGACCGATAGTCGGGGGCAATTTCACAGATGTTCCCTTCCTCCTCCAAAAAATTTTTGATGTCCTTTAGCAGTTCAACATTATCTTCTATTACAAGTACCTTCATTACTGTTACGGGTTCTTCATTCTTTTCAATAAGGAAATACGATTAATCTCTGAAATAAGGCAATATTAATAAATCCAATCGTAGTTTCTTTAGAAAAATTTAAGATTACTAATAATCTTGAAAAAGAAGTTCCGGCAAACATATGGGAAACTTATCACAAAGGTTTGGCTTCTTAAATTTTCCTAAAGGATTTGTCCTTTTATTAAAAGTAAAACAAGAACGTAGAAGAATGATAGAATCTGCCAATACCGGAGCCAACATTCATCAATTTAGTGTAGATAAAACTGTAAAAAACTTGGGCAGCAGTTTCTCGGGATTGACTTCACTTGAAGCAAAAAAAAGATTAAAGAAATACGGCCTCAATAAAATCTTAAGGGAGCAAAAAAAATCGGCCCTGGTCTTTTTTCTTGACCAATTTAAAGATCCCCTGCTTATCCTGCTGATTTTGGCAGGGGTACTATCTGTTTCCATTGGTGAGATGATAGAGGGAATAGCAATGTTCGCCATCGTTTTATTAAATGCTATTCTGGGCTTTGTGCAAGAATACCGGGCGGAAAAGGCAATGGAGGCACTACAAGAATTAACTGCCCCGATGGCCTTGGCTATACGTGATGGAGAAGAACAGAAAGTCCCGGCCAGTAAATTAGTGCCGGGAGATATTATACTGCTGGAGGCGGGGGATATTATCCCTGCCGATTCACGGCTGATAGAATTGGCAAGCCTTCAGGTTGACGAAGCCTCGCTCACCGGAGAATCTCTGCCGGTCCAAAAAAAGATATCTCCCGCCAATGCGGATGCGCCAATTGCCGACCAGCACAATATGGCATTTATGGGAACGGTCGTTACGTATGGTAAGGCCAAGGCATTCGTAGCCAGAACAGGAATGCAAACCGAGTTTGGTAAAATCTCCTCCTCTCTTCAGGACACCCAAAAAATCCAGACCCCTTTGCAGAAAAAATTTGACCAGTTGGCCCGTCATATTGGTATAGCAGCTGTAGTTCTCATCTTTATCGTGTTTGTTTCCGGGATGTTGTTAGGCACACTTTCATTATTAGAAATGCTGGTCTTTGCACTGGCTTTGGCTGTGGCCACGGTGCCCGTTGCACTCCCAACTATCGTTACCATAGGTCTATCAATGGGCAGTAAACTACTTGCCAAGTTCAACATGTTGGTCAAAAAACTACCGGCCGCCGAAAGCCTGGGGGCAGCAACGGTCATCTGCTCCGACAAAACCGGGACTATTACCCAAAACCAAATGTCAGTCACTCGTGCTTTTTTCAATGGCCAAACTATCAACATAGATGCCTACAGCGGGTTCAGTGTGGGGGGCAAGGTCATCAACCCAGCGGGAATGGAACCCTTTTTCCGAATCGCCTTTTTGTGCAACAATGCCAAAGAAAACGGCAACGGGGCAAAGAAAATGGTGAACGGCAACCCCACCGACGTTGCCCTTTTGGCCGCCAGTAAAAAGGCAAAATTTGAGCGCTCCCATTTTGAGCCATATTTTAAATTCCAAGCAGAGCTGCCGTTCGATTCTGACCGGAAGATGATGTCGGTCATTTATAACAACAATCAGGAAGGGCGCACAGAGGCTTTCGTGAAAGGTGCACCAGATTTTTTACTGGAATCCTGCACCCGGATTTATGACCATGGGACGGTAAGGCCCCTGACTGAATTTGACCGAAAAAAGATAATAGGCGCCAATCAGTCTTTCGCAGAAAATGCACTGCGCGTGATAGCCCTTGCCTATCGAGAGATTCCCGACAATTTTGTGCATAAAATCAGATTGGTTGAAAAAGACCTCATCTTCGTTGGGTTGGCTGGCATCATCGATCCACCTCGTGAAGGGGTTAAAGAGGCTATCGCCCGCTGCCATACCGCTGGCATCAGTCTAATGATGATAACCGGTGACCATGAAACTACCGCCAGGGCCATAGCCAAACAGATTGGTCTGTATAAGATAGGTGATATGACACTAACCGGAAAAGAGATAGAAAGAATGCCGGAAAAGGAGTTGGTCGAGGTCATCGACCGGGTGAGGGTAGCGGCACGGGTACTGCCCGTACAAAAACTGAAAATCGTCGAGGCCCTACAAAAGAAAGGACACGTGGTTTCGATGACAGGAGACGGCATCAACGATGCCCCAGCACTTAAAAAAGCCGACATCGGCATCACTATGGGCATCACGGGGACAGATGTTTCCAAAGAGGTGGCAGATGCTATCCTCACCGACGACAATTTCAACACTATCGTTAATGCTATTGGAGAAGGGCGCAATGTCTACGACAAGGTCATCAAGTCGGCCAAGTATTTGCTGTCCTGTAATACGGGTGAGATCTTGGTCATCTTGCTCTCGATTTTGCTGCAACTCCCTCTGCCGTTAATTCCCCTTCAGATTTTAATGATCAACCTCTTGACCGATGCCATTCCCGCTTTAGGATTGGGCTTTGAAACGGCCGAAGACAACATTATGGAACGCTCACCCCGAAGGCCAGATGAAAGACCCATCAACGGAAAGAGGTTTATCTCCATTATCATTATGGGCATTGTGATGGCCTTAGGCACATTGTATTTGTTCAACGAATATTTGGAGTTCGGCTTACACTATGCCCGAACGGTCGCATTCACCACCCTGGTTTTCATCCAGATGTTCGCGGTAATGAGTAGCCGCTCTTTGACGCCTTCGCTCAAAAAACTGAATCCTTTCACCAATTTATGGTTGTTAGGCGGGGTCGCCCTTTCGATCTTATTGCATCTGATGGTGGTTTATTGGGCGCCGATGCAATCTATTTTCAAAACGGTTTCGCTCCAATGGAACGACTGGTGGAAAATCATCGCAGTTTCAAGTATCGGCTTGGTCATCATGGAATTGAGCAAGGTGGCGATCCGGTTTAACCGCAGCGGCCCAAAACATGCTAAGTAACAGGTTTGGCTGGGATGGGCTACGCCCATTTTTTGATTAATAAAAAATATACAACTATGAAAAAAATTCTTGTTCCTACCGATTTTTCGCCCGTTGCCGACAATGCACTACAATATGCGATTGAAATGGCCGCCGGGTTCAAAAGCGAAATTTATCTGTACCATATTTATTCATTTGACAGTTTTAATTACGACCATAATTTTCCAAAGTACGATCAACCTTATACAAAAAAGGTATGGCGTGAAATGGAAAGAACAATGTTGAAATTCAAGGAAAAAATAACGGAGAAAGGGTTGTCGATTCGAACATTCGTTGAGGAGGACAGTATTTTTACCCTCTTCAAAATAAAGGTCGTAACGCATCAAATCGATATGATTGTAATGGGCAGTAAAGGTGCTTCGGGAATGACAAAGGTGTTTTTCGGAAGTGTTGCCGCCACTGCATTGGATATGGCAAAAGTACCTGTGTTGATCGTCCCGCCCGAACACACTTTGCACCAGCTCGGAAATATTGTCCTAGCAATTGACAAAAACGACCTTGTGCCAGATGTGCTTTCGCCCCTCCAAAAGTTGGCATCTAAATTCGGAGCTGAAGTGACCCTGTTAAACGTCAAAACAGATTCAAAAAAAAGTACAGATAAGATGTCGAATTTAAATATTGATGGGGTGGAAACGATTTTTCGCGAAGTGCCAATGTCAAAAGGCATCAATGAAACCATTGGCCAATTTATTCGAGAAGAAGGCTGTGACCTATTGTGCATGATACGCAGGGAAAAGGGCATTTTTAAAAGCCTTTTTCAGAAAAGCGTTACAAAAACCCAGGTTTTCAGCAATCAAGTTCCGCTATTGATATTGCCGGAAGTTTAGACAGATACCTGTTTCGATTAAAAGAAACCATACAAAAAGTGAACTGTGAAACTAAAAAAAGAATTAGGGTTATTTGACGTATTCGCCGTAAGCACAGGGGCCATGTTCAGTTCGGGCTTTTTTTTGTTACCCGGCCTGGCCGCCCAATACACCGGGCCATCTGTAATTTTGGCCTATTTTCTTGCAGGTATTCTAATAATGCCTTCAATGTTCAGTGTAGCCGAAATATCCACAGCCTTGCCGCGATCGGGCGGAGCTTATTTCTTTCTTGACCGAAGCCTGGGGCCGATGGTGGGTACCATTGGCGGCATCGGAACATATATCGCCCTTCTTTTAAAAACAGCCTTTGCACTTGTCGGCATTGGTGCCTACGGTGCCATATTTTGGGATATTCCAATAAAAGAAACGGCAGTGGTCTTTGCCATACTTTTTGCAATTCTGAACATATTCGGGGCACGAAAATCCTCGGGTATTCAAAAAATATTCGTGATTGGGTTACTGATCGTATTAGGGGCCTTTATTGTCGATGGTTTTTGGAACATTTTTTCTGGAAACAACCCACCCATTGCGTTTGATGAGAATGATTATAATCCTTTTATTACCGGGGGGCTTGATGGCCTTGTTTTTACGACTGGTTTCGTTTTTGTCTCTTATTTGGGATTGACGCAAATAGCAAGCGTTGCCGAAGAAATCAAAAACCCCGAACGGAATATACCCTTGGGAATGGGATTGTCGCTATTGGTCACCGCATTGATCTATGTGCTCGGTGTTTTTGTTATGGTATCGGTAATTGGTAATGAGGCTCTTTCTAAAGACCTTTCGCCCGCAGCTACCGCGGTGGAGCATTTATTCGGTTGGTTACCGGAAAAAACGGGATTGTATATTATTGTCATAGCCGCTTTGTTCGCCTTTGCTTCTACTGGAAATGCGGGCATGCTGGCCACTTCACGTTATCCATTGGCCATGGGGCGGGACAAATTATTCTCGAAAAAATTCAGCAGAATTAGTCGTTGGGGAACACCTGTACCGGCCATTCTGCTTACTGCAGCATTGATCGTACTGTTTATTATAGTACTCACCGAAGAGGGCATCGTTAAATTGGCAAGTACCTTTCAATTGTTCATATTCATGGTCATAAACTTTTCGGTCATCGTTTTCAGAAACAGTAAAATTGCTTCTTACGACCCCGGTTATCACTCGCCCCTTTATCCGTGGATGCAAATATTCGGTATTATTTCTTCACTCGCCCTAATGTTTTATATGGGATGGGAAGCGTTGGCGTTCACTTTGGCGACCATCATTCTAGCATATTTATGGTATATGTTCTTCGTGCGCTCGAAAGTAAAAAGGGAAGGGGCTATTTATCACTGGTTTGCGCTGTTGGGCAAACATCAACACGATGAACTGGAAAATGAGTTTATGATGATTTTGCGGGAGAAAGGGCTGCGTCAAGATGATACGTTCAACCAGACCGTTGTTCGTTCACAAATACATATTGTTGATAACACATTATTTGAAGATTTGGTACAAGAAGTGGCAAATTCCATGGCACTTGAATTGAATATTGATGGTAAAAATTTATGTGAAGAATTCCTAAAAACGACCCCGATAGATCCCGCTTTGGTCATTCCCGAAGTTTCACTCCTTTATGCCAAACAACCTGATATAATTCATCCAGTCCTCCATATTGCAATGTGCGCAGAGGGCATTGAAAAACCTATCGAAAAAGACGGGATAATCAGCAAGGAAAACATAAGAATTTTCTTTTTCCTCGTAAACGATGAGAACGATCCAAAAGAGCAGCTTCGTATGTTATCGAGTATTTTGAATATTGCGGAACGCGACCACTTTATCAAAGACGTTTTTTCTGCTAAAACGGCAAGAAAGATCGTCGAGTATCTTTTGCATGACAAGCACTATATCTCTTTTTCATTGGCAAAGAACGGACCGTCGCATATACTCATCAATAAAAAACTAATGGAAGTAAGCCTTCCCAAAGATGTGTTGGTCGTTTTTATAGATCGTAACAATACCTCCTTTGCCCCCAAAGGCAATACCGTGCTTCTTGAAAACGATGTGCTTACCATTGTTGGCGAACCTAGATCGATAAATACCCTTTATGATAAATTTGTTTTGTCAAAATAGACGGCATTAGTATCACACAGTTGGCAATCCGGTCATCGTGAATATCATGACAAACAAGGCAACGGTTTCCACGATTCCGATAATCATGATGTATTTTGCAACATCACTTGCGCCCGAGGCAATGGCATCACAGGCCCTTGCGCCCGTCTTTCCTTGAAAGATGGCCGAACCCGCCATGGCCGCACCGGCCACAAGCCCAATAATAACTTGCCAGATGTAAGTGTCAGGGGCGAGATTGGCATCTGCAATGGCATTTTTAAGAATCATGCCATAGATGACCTGTGAGAGGGGTGCCCCTACAAAAATGAGGAGGGCCGTTGCCGCCTTCTGTCCACTCGTAATCATTTTTTTCCAAGCCCCGATGGCCGCCATACCCGCTATTCCCGTTCCTATTGCCGACCCTATTGAAGCGATAGCTAGGGACATTCCCATATCGCCTAGTCCTGATACTGTTGTTGTCAAAATTGCCAAATCTATCATAATCTATTGTTTTATTGCTGTTATCATTTTATCCTGTGGAAACGGATGTTCCCGTACTATTTTTTTGTCCATTTTCTGGGGAAATCAGTTTAAAGGGTTTATAGGCTTCACCCGAAAACTGAACGCCCAGATGGCCTGCAAACTCCAACATATTCAATCGTATACCGTGCACCATCACGGCCATAAGGGCCAAGGCAATGTTCAAACCATGGCCCAAAAGCAACGCAATGGCCGCCATGATCAAGTTGATGATGCCCATACCCGCTGTTCCTTCGGGCAATATCATGTTGTTAAAGCTGGCCGCTACCGCCGCTGTAGCCATTCCCACGGCAAAAAGACGCACGTAAGAGACAATGTCCGAGAACCCGCTGATCAAGCTCAGCGGAAGGTTGGCCAGGGACACCCCCATACTTTTGAAAAAGTTTTTGCTTTCCACGGAAAAAAGTGCTACCAAAATCGCTCCCCCCACAAAAAGCCAAATACCCCAGTCCGGCATGGGCTTCCCCAACACCAATTGTTCGGTAATCAAAAAGAGGCCCCAGACTAAACCGATCCAACCCACTTCGCTAAGTGCCTTGATCGAATTAATGAACTGAAATACCCGAATGCCGTGGGCAATGGTCAAGTGAACGGCCCCAATCAAAAACGATAGATGCATCATAAACGAAATATTATCCACTCCAAAGCTTGCAATCTCAGGAATGATCAGGTCGTTCAAAAAAGGAAGTGCCGCTAGCTGTTCCGACCCAAAATAGGTGCCGCTCAATACGCCCCAGATAATGGTGGCCCCGCTCAACACGTAAATCAAGATCTGCATTTGCCCCGTTAATTTTTTTCGTAACAGGAAAGTGACCAAGAGGAAGATTAATCCATAGCCTGCATCACCTACCAACATGGCAAAAAATAACGCAAAAGCTACCAAAAAGTAAATGGAGACGTCCACTTCTTTGTACCCCGGTACGATATCAATGAATTTCATCACGGGATTGATGATGCCGATCCATTTCGGATTTTTGATATAGACAGGTACATCCTCAGGTTTTTCTGGGTCTGCAATGTGATATCCCCAATGGTTCGACTCGGCCACGGCCACAAAATCGTCCACGGTAGTGCAGGGAATGTATCCTTTCAGATATTTTAGCTTTCCCTCGATATCGCCCATGCCTTCAAAGGCTTGTTGCATGCCCAGGCGGTCTTTTAAAAGCAGGTAATAGTCATCGAGCCATGCTATATTTTCGGCCTGGTCTTCCAAAAAATGTTCCACCTCTGCCAGTTGCCGTTCTTTTCTATCAATTTGTTGCTTTATGTCTTCAAAGGACAATTTGGGCAAGGATTCTTCCTTAAGGTTCAGTTTCTCTGATTCATTTCTTGCAATCAAAACCGTGGGAACCTTTCCATTGCGTTCCGGGAGCTTTATCAAGGTATGTTTTTGGCCCAAGGAAGCTGCCACCGATTTATCCAACAAATACAACCGAAGAAATATTCCTTTTTTCTCCAAGAAGGCAATGTCCCTTACCCGAACCTTGGTGCCCCAGGTTTCATACCAAGTGCGTTGTTGACGTAGGTCTTCGAGTGTTTCTTGACCTTTTTGTCTGATATCCTCCGTTTGCAGGACACGCTCTACAAGCTGCTTGGGATCATTGGCCGAATATTTTTTACGGTCTGCGGTATCATTTTTCTTTTTCACATAGTCATTGAGAACAGCGATAGCACTTTCGGTACGCTCAACAGCTTCCATGCGTCTTTCCAGTGTGCCGTTTCCAAGCTGATTTATTTCCTTGATATCCACTACACCCAGTTTACCCAGTTGCAGTATGGTATCATCCACCGTACGTGCGGTGGTAAAAAGCAATATTTCTTTCATCCTCACGATCATGCCGATACCTTTTTTTCCTCTTTTTTCTTTTTCACTAGTTTGGCACACCCGATGGCCAACCGCTCCACATCGCCCAAATAAATCTCGATTTTTCTAATATTTTCCTTCGTTTCTGGAATGAACACTTCCTTTAGGGCATTTTTCATCCTTCGGGCCTCGGCCAGTTCTTCCCAAAGCAGTTCTAGATTGCGCTGCTCGATTTCCATCAGGGTACGATTGGTCTTCTGATCACGAATTACTTCCATGGCCGTATCTATCCAAAGGGGCGTGTTGAAAAGATCCACTTCTTGATTTTCAAAAACAAGGTCTTCGAATATTTCAATGGTCACCCCGGCGATTTCCTTTTTTTTCGTAATTACACGGTCCACCTTTGTCATTTCGGACAGGTCAATAGTTTCTTCGGCCATCACCGCTACCCATACTTTTGTCTTCTCATCGGTTTCTGTAATGGCTTGCTTCAATCGGGCAATATTGTTTTCTACGGTCTGTACTACCTCCTTCAGCTTTTGTTCCTTCATTTCAAAAACAGGCAAGGCGGTATGGTATTCCTTAAGTTCCAACTTTAAGGCCGCCAAGGTATTTTTGTTCATCAAAATCTTATCGGCCATGTTCTGTCTTTTTTGTGCTGTTCAAAAAATTGGCAAAGCCCTGTTCTTGGTCAAAGCCCCACCATCGCAGCAGTAGAAGCAATTTCAGTTTGTAAATGACCAAGGCTCCAAAATCGGCATAATGCCCAATGGAAAGTTCCTCGAGCTTGTCCCATTGCCATTTAAGGAGTTGGATTTCCTCTTCCAACGGAGTGCCGGGCACCAAGGGCAACGATGGTTTTTTTGTTGTGGATTCCAATCCATTTTTTCGGGAAATACGCAGTTGTTCGATGTCTCTTTTAAGGGAATACACATATTTTGAAAAAGCGCCTAAGATCTTGTTTTTACTTTTTTGAAAGGCTTCAGCATGAATGGTTGCCAAATCTATCTGTTGAAACAATCGGTAGGCGTTTGCGCTTATAAACTTGCTGGCTTCTTCGTCCAAAATAGTAATAATGTCTTTCCCTAACTCCGATGGATTTGCATATTTTTTTAGGATGGAAAATACCTTGGAACGTTCCTCCGCCGTATCCTGAAAAGACAGGTATGGTAGGCTACTCATCATATATTCCAAGTTTCCCGTAATCATATGTCCGATTCGTTTTTAAGCATGTCGACCCACTTTGGGCTCAGGTGCGCATTTAACAATTCGGCTACTTCTTCTGGCGAAATCTGGTAGCTCCATCCTTGGTCGGTTTTCGTTACAACGAACCCCTTGAGTAAGGTCTTATCCGTGATAATGGAGTCCAAATTGTCCGATTCCTGCAATCGCTTCCTGATTTTTTCGGCCAGCTTCGTTTCCATGTCCTCGGGAAGTTTTAAGACTACCCCGCTGCCCACATTTTCTACTACCTTTAAAATGGCCTTTTCCATGAGGTCTGGGTTGAGGTTGGTCTCCACTTCTTGTTCCAGTGCAGCTTTGAGCAGTTTCAGCAAATCATTACGGACGAAGACGGTAAGATCTCTTGCCGCCTGTTTTAGGGCACCTTCCCCCTTGTTGAGGGTCGCTTGGGCTTCTTTCTCGGCATTGTTTAGAAGCGCTGCTCTTTTTTCTTCCGCATCCTTGACTATTTTATGGGCCCGTTGCTCGGCGTTTTCCACAATTTGATTGGCTTCCTTATCGGCGGCCTCTATAGCTTCCGATTTCAGGGTAGCGATCAATTTATCCAGGGTATTCTCACTCATGGCTCATCTCTTTTAAAATTTTGAACTTCCCTTTTTCTGGCCAATAGTCCTCAATCAGTTTAGTGGACAGCCCTACCTCTTCCTTTTTAAAATGTTGGGCAAGGATGTCCCAGCACAGATCAAGCGCGTCTTCCAATTCCAAATAGCGGAACGGATCCATCAGTTCCCTTTGGAAGGTCTTTCTGTATTCCAGCAATCGCAGGGAATAATCATCCTTGACCGAACCGAATTTTTGGGCCTTTACCCGTTCCTCGGCCTCCGACAGCAATCGTGCCATGGCATTCATGATACTTCTGTGGTCGGGGCGGGTTCTATCGTTCACTTGTTGTTTGAGCCGGCTCAAAGAACCGAACAGCTCCAAATACCCGTCTTTCATGTAGAACTGTCCTTCGGTGATATAGCCTGTATTGTCGGGCACTGGATGGGTCACGTCGTCCATGGTGGTAACCCCAAGAATGGTCAAACTGCCAGCCCCATCGATATCTGCCGCTTTTTCGTAGCGGCTCGCCAATTGGGAATACAAGTCGCCTGGATAGCCCTGATTGGCCGGAATCTGATCTTGGGCATTGGCCACCTGCCGCAGATAATCGGACCATTGGGTCATATCAGATAATAATACGAACACGCTTTTTCCCTGAAGGGCAAAACGTTCCCCAACGGCGAGAGCAAGATCGGGAACCATAAGTCCTTCCACTATGGAATCCCTATGGGTGTGTATGAACATGATGGTCTTGTCCTTGCTGCCTGCATCTTCAATACGTTGTCTAAAATAATGGTACTCGTCATATTTTAGGCCCACCCCGCCAATGATGATAACATCAGCATCCGTCTGGGTAGCGATATTGGCCAACAATCGGTTATAAGGCTCACCGGCCTTGGCGAAAATGGGTATCTTTTGCGAGCGCACCAAAGTGTTGAACACATCGATCATGGGCACACCGGTACGAATCATATCTTTGGGAATAAGTCGTTTTACGGGATTGATGGAAGGCCCCGCCACCCGAACCCTATCGGAAAGTAGTTCGGGACCGCCGTCAATGGGCTGGCCGCTGCCCGAATAGACCCTTCCGAGCATGTCATCGGAAAATCCCACTTGCACAGGTTTTCCCAGAAAACGGATTTTGCAGTTGGTCGAGACCCCAAACCCACCTCCGAACAGCTGTAGGGTCACGTGGTCGCCATCCAAGGCGATGACCTGAGCGAACGCCTTTTGTCCGTTGGGATAAATCACTTCGGCCAATTCCTTGTTATGTACCCCTTGGGCCTTGATACTTAAAATGGCCCGGCCGATACTATCTATATTCTCATACGTTTTTTGGAGCATGTTCGTGCTGTTTAACCAAGTTCACTAGTTTCGTTTTTTGTTTTTCGAAACCATCCTCATTAGGTTTCATATAGTTCCAATCGAGAAAGGCCTGTCTTATAAAGTTGAAGTGGGATCTTATTTCTTCTTTCCCCTTTATGCTCACCGGTGTATCGATGACTTCCTTGACCATATCGAACATCAAGCGCAAGCGATCGGGATCGGTCACGCCGTCCACTTCATCAAAACTATTTTGTTGCAGGAATACCGCATCCAACAGTTCTGACTTTTGGTAACGGATATAAGATTCGTCGGTAATGCCTTTTTCGCCCATTAAAAGGATATTCGATGAGATGGACTTGCCATCGCGAAGCAGTTCCAACAGATAGGCCACTTCTTCTTTTTGTAAGAGTGAAGGATATTTAGAAGTACTGTCAATACGGTCAATAGCTGGGTATTTACGGGCATCGGACAAGACCCTTGAAAGCCCCCAGAATACTCCAGTGCTCAATAGCGTGGCTTGGGTAACGGGTTCATCAAAGTTGCCCCCGGCGGGCGAAACGGTTCCGATAATGCTCAGGGAACCTGTTTTTCCGTCCGATAGCAATTCCACCCCGGCGCGATCGTAAAAGGCCGAAATCAAGGTAGAAATGTACATGGGAAAAGCTTCAGGCCCGGGAATTTCTTCCTTTCGTCCAGAGGTTTCCCTCAAGGCCTGTGCCCAACGAGAGGTGGAATCGGCCAGAATAAGCACGTTCAACCCTTGTTTTCGGTAGTATTCGCCCACTGTGGTGGCCAAATACACTGAAGCCTCGCGCGCCGCGACGGGCATGGACGAGGTGTTCCCCACAATAAAAGTACGGTCCATCAACGATTTTCCCGTTCGTGGATCAATAAGTTCAGGAAAGCTTTTAAACACTTCAACCGCCTCTCCGGCGCGTTCACCACAGGCGGCTATGATCACCACATCTGCCTGAGAGTGCCGAGCCAAACTGTGTTGCAAAACGGTCTTGCCGGCCCCAAAGGGACCGGGATTGCAGGCAGTGCCCCCAAAGGCTATCGGAAAAAGGGCATCGAGGATCCGTATGCCCGTTGGCATGGGATTTTCGGGAACGGAACGCTCATAAAAGGGCATGGGCTTTTTTACCGGCCAATCGAATGCCATTTGTAACTCTTGTGCGTTTCCTGTACTGTCCTCGATGGTGACAATGGTCTGATCTATGGTATAGTCACCTACTGAAACAATATCTATCACGGTATGGCTGCCCTGTATGGAAAAGGGCGCAAAAATGTGGTGTTGAAAGAGTTTCTCCGGTACGTGGCCCAGCACGGCACCACCGGTCACCGTATCACCCTTGCGGACGGTAGGGGTAAAATGCCATTTGATGGTATTATCCAGTGGACTTACTTCAATTCCCCTTTCTAGAAACCATTCTTTTTTGGCCAATTCGTATAGAGGATTTTGGAGTCCATCCGTTACAGAACCCAGAATGCCTGGACCCAATTTTGCGGCCAAGGGCAATCCGGTGAACACCACCGAATCGCCTACCTTCATCCATCCCGTATCCTCAAAAACCTGCAAGTATACTACGCCTCCCTGTTTCACATCGATCACTTCCGATTTTAACCGCTTTCCGTCTTCGATAATAATATAGGCGACTTCTCCATTGATTACAGCTCCATTAATGATTTCAACCCCTACCAACGACTCGTTGACACTAACTACTTTTCCTTTGGTCATATTCACTTTTTTGGTCGTTTCAGCTGCCTCTAAGTTTTCGCACCTCTTCCTCTACCCTGGTGTACCACATCTTATCCTTAATTTCCAAACCCTGTTTGCGATAAAGTTCCGCCTTTAAGGGGTCGTTCAATTTTTCATACACTTTGGCAATGCCAAAATAGGCGGGTACGTGCATATTGTTGATGTTTAGGCAAATCTTGAATTGGCTTATGGCTTCTTCATAAAAACCATCGTTCATCAATTGCATCGCAGTACGGTCCAAGTTTTCGAGATCTTTGATGTCCGTATCCAGTTGTAGTTTAATCACATCCTCAGATTTTAAGGTTAGGAAAGAACAGGGTACTTCTCGAATCACTTTTTCGGTAACGCTTCCCATAAGTAGGCGATTCAGACCGGATCTGCCCGTTGTGCCCATAACCAATAAATCGATCATCTTTCTTGAAATAACACTTAGTATTTCTTCGGCAGGATTTCCTTTAGGGATTTCTTTTGTCCAATTAAGACCTGTTAGGTTGAATTCCTTCAAAAAGGAATCGAATTCCTCCTTATGTAGGATATACCTGAGTTCATTTTCTTTTTCTGTATACTTCTCGGATGCAAACCAAGCTGAACCTTGTAATTCGCACACTCCTAGAATGGTCAATTCCGACTTGAACCTTCGGGCCATGGTAACGGCATTTTTCAGGGCCCGTTTTGAAGCATCGGAAAAATCAACTGGACATAATATGTGGTGCACGTTGAGCAATACGCTCTCTTTGATGACAAAAACGGGCTTCTCACTTTTTTGAATGATGCGTTCGGCAGTGGTGCCTAACCGAAAAGTGTCCCCTTTCTTGGTTTCGCCCGAACCCAGCAGAATTAAATTGGCGTTAACGTCGACGGCCGCCCTTACAATGGCTTCATGTGGACTTCCGACCATCAATAAAGGCTTCTCTGATTCCACGCCCTCGTTCTTCATTAGGGTCTTCGTCTCATCCAATTTGGTCAATGCCGTATCGTTGAGCATTGTTCTGACTTTTTCGTTGACGACATCATCGGGAAGTACATGAATGGGCACGATGGTAGATTGAAATACCTTGGCCAATTCAATGGCACTCGAGATTACATTTTCAGAGGATTTACTAAAATCATGCGCTACTAAAATCTTTTCCAATAGTTTCATTATAAATTATCTTTAGCTATATATTTATACTAAGAACTCAAGACGAGTTCTAATTACGAATCAGGTGTTTCGTTGCTGTCTGATAGTTTCAAAATCGGGTCTTGAAGTATCCATGTACAACAACTCTAAAGCTATTAACCAATTCTTTAGAGAAACTTAAGGAATGAACGGTGTTTTGGATGAATCTTAATTCAGTAGTAATGAGCGTTAGGTAGTTGCTTAATACCAAGCCATATGCGCTTTAAGCAATCATTTTACAAATTACTTCAAGCTTTACCCTTATTCTAAAGTTTTGCTAAAGAATCTGTTTCTAAATTTAGAATGAAACAATAAATACAATCGCTATTATTAAAAAAGGCTTTGGTCTTAAATACATAGCAAAAAGCCCTGACCAATGAAATAGTCATTCACCTTAAATGATTTGAAAATGAATAAAATTCTTGTTCCCGTAGATTTTTCCGATGCGTCCTCGAATGCATTGTCATACGCCATCCAACTTTTTGGGGCATCATCCTTGGAAATAACGATACTGCACATTTATGGAGTTAAGTCGAGTGGTGCCCTAATAATGAAAAACATTGATGGTATTTTGGAAAAAGATGCCAAACAAAAAATGGATGAACTTTTGAAAAACGTTCAAAAAGAATATCCCGATGTAGTCTTTAAACCCAAAATCATAAAAAACTATGCTGTTTCTGCCATTGCCGCAATGGGTGATAGAGGCAATTATGATTTTATTGTTATGGGCACCAAAGGGGCAAGTGGTCTTAAAGAGGTGTTTATGGGAAGTATTGCGGGAGGAGTGGTTTCGAAAACTTCCGCGCCAGTAATCGTGGTTCCAGCGAATCACGCCTATCGACCTCTCGAAAAGATTGTGCTCGCCGTTAGCGGTAGTCCATTCTCCGATGCCAAGGTAATTGAGCCGATGCGAAAAATTGCGACGCTACATCAGAGCAAGATAAAGGTGCTGCACATTGCCGATAAAAAAACGCCCCAAATCGAAAAGGCCTTGAGTGCCATTGAAGATCTGAATCCTTCCGTTGACTATGCCTTCGGCACAGGCAATACCAATAAAGACCTGAACGAATACCTGAAGAAAGATTTTTCCGGATTGGTTTGCCTCATCAGAACCAAAAAAGGATTTATGGACCGTCTATTGAATGAAAGCGTGACCTTGAAACAGACCTTTAACAGCCCTGTACCTTTGCTCATACTTCATGATTAAAGTTTAAATGTTCTTTAGAAAATCCATCATCGCGCTTACGGGTTTGTTCCTCTGCGTCTTTTTGATCGTACACCTTTCTGCGAACAGCATTTTGCTGTTGCCCGAAGAGACGGCCAGGGCATTGTACAATTCGTATTCGACCACGCTGCGGGAAAGTCCGTTGATCAAAATCGTGGCCTATGTGCTGTACTTATCCATCATCCTACATGTAATCTATGCCCTGTTGATTACTTTGAATAACCGAAAGGCAAAGTCTAAACGCTATGCCGTAAACCAGTATACCAAAAACAGTAGCTGGACCTCCCAGAACATGGGGCTTTTGGGCGTGATGATATTATTGTTCATTGTGGTACACCTCGCCAATTTTTGGGCCCGTATCAAATTGGGTATGGGCGAAGGGGTAGGCATGGATGCCAACGGTCATATGGATGTCTATGAAGTGACCTATAGCCTTTTTCAAAATGTGTATTATGTAATTTTCTATACCCTTTTGATGATTCCACTTGGGCTACATCTGAACCATGGCTTAAAAAGTGCGTTTAAGACCTTGGGGTTCTATCATAAAAAGGGACTACGAATCTTGGTCAGGATTTCATTGGTCTATGCGGCCATTATGGCCTTAGGATTTGGTATCATACCCTTCATTGTATTCTTTAAATAATTTGTAAGATGCTCGATTCAAAAATTCCAGAAGGCCCTTTAGAAAACAAATGGCGCAATTATCAAATCAAATCACAACTGATAAATCCCGCCAACAAGAAAAAACTGAACATTATCGTAGTGGGTTCTGGATTGGCAGGTTCCGGTGCCGCCGCTACATTGGCGGAATTGGGGTACGACATTAAGTGCTTCTGTTATCAAGACTCCGCCCGTAGGGCACATTCCGTGGCGGCACAAGGGGGCATTAATGCCGCGAAAAATTACCAGCATGACGGTGACAGTGTATGGCGGATGTTTTATGACACTTTAAAGGGAGGCGATTTTAGGTCGCGTGAGGCCAATGTGTACCGGTTGGCCGAGCTGTCCGCTCCTTTGATCGACCATTATGTGCAACAGGGCGTACCCTTTGCCCGCGAATATGGTGGGGTACTGGTCAATCGTAGTTTTGGCGGCGTACAGGTGCAACGAACCTTTTATGCCCGTGGACAAACAGGCCAACAACTATTGTTGGCCGCCTACTCGCAATTGTACAAAATGAAACGGGCCAAGAAAGTGGAAATGTTTCCCCGCCATGAAATGTTGGATTTGGTCGTAATTGACGGAAATGCGAAGGGCATTATTGTCAGGGATTTGGTGACCGGCCAATTAAAGCGGTTTGCAGCTGATGCCATAGTGTTGGCCACAGGAGGTTACTCAAGGGTATTTCGGCTTTCTACCTTGGCTATTGGCTGCAACGGGACTGCCATCTGGAAAGCCCATAAACAGGGTGCATACTTTGCTGCACCCAGTTTTACGCAGATACACCCGACGGCATTGCCCCAGACGAGCGAGGCGCAATCAAAGCTCACCTTGATGTCTGAATCACTTCGAAATGACGGTCGTATCTGGATACCAAAAAAGAAGGACGATGACCGAACCGCCAATGAAATTCCCGAAGAAGAACGGGACTATTACTTGGAGCGGCGTTATCCCAGTTTTGGAAATCTCGCTCCGCGGGACATCGCCTCAAGGGCCGCCAAAGAACGTATCGATGCCGGTTATGGCGTAGGGCGGCTTAAAAATGCGGTTTATTTGGACTTCAAGCAAGCCATCGAACGCTTTGGGTTGCAGACCATTCAAGATCGGTACGGTAACCTTTTTAAAATGTATAGAAAAATTACAGGGGTAGACGCCTATAAAGAGCCCATGCAGATTTCCCCGGCGGCACACTTCTCTATGGGTGGACTTTGGGTAAATTATGAACTGATGACCACGGTTCCCGGGTTGTACGCTATCGGCGAGTGTAACTTTTCGGACCATGGGGCAAATCGCCTTGGGGCAAATTCCTTGTTGCAGGCCAGTATTGATGGGTATTTCGTGTTGCCCAATACCATCAACAATTATTTGGCAGGGGCATTGAAAGAGGACCATCCCACCACGGAGCATCCGGAGTTCAATAAGGTGCAACAAGAAGTGGAACGGCAAATAGCCAAGTTGCTCTCGGTGAACGGCAGCAAAACGGTAGATCATTTTCACCGCGAATTGGGCAAGGTCATGTGGCAGGAATGTGCCATGAGCAGAAACAAGCAAGGGCTGGAAAAGGCGATTGCTCAGATTCGAGAACTACGGAAGGCCTTTTGGAACGAAGTCAAGGTAACCGGGAGTGACAAAGAAATGAACACCGAGTTGGAAAAGGCACTGCGCTTGGCAGATTTTATAGAGTTGGCCCTACTCATGTGCACGGATGCCCTACAACGCGAAGAGTCATGCGGAGCCCATTTTAGGGAAGAATACCAAACCGAGGAGGGCGAGGCAAGGCGCATCGATGATACATTTTCGTTTGTGTCGGCTTGGGAGTACGACAACGGACATTTTAAGCTTCACAAAGAAGTATTGGAGTTCGAAAATGTGAAACCCACGGTTCGAAGCTATAAATAGCTTTACAGCATCTTGACGAATCTATGTCAAAACCGAAACAAAAATATGAAGGTAACATTCAAAATTTGGAGACAGGACAACGTAAATTCTAAGGGTGGTTTTAAGTCGTATGAGGTAGATGGGCTCACGGAAGACATGTCGTTTTTGGAAGCCCTGGACCACCTCAACGAACGCTTGGTACAACGTGATGAGAAAGTCATTGCCTACGAGTATGATTGCCGGGAAGGTGTCTGTGGGCAGTGTGGTGTGTTTATCAATGGACGGGCACACGGCCCTCATGATCATATGACCACCTGCCAACTGCACATGCGAAGTTTTAAAGATGGGGAGACCGTGGTCGTGGAACCCTGGAGGGCAACGGCATTTCCAGTGATCAAAGACTTGGTGGTAGACCGTTCCGCCTTTGACAGAATCATTGAACAGGGCGGTTATATCAGTTCCAAAACAGGAACCGCAGCAGAAGCCAATGCCATTCTTGTCGGAAAAGAAGTAGCGGACAAGGCGATGGATGCAGCGGCCTGTATTGGCTGTGGCGCTTGTGTGGCTACCTGTAAAAATGCCTCGGCCGTACTCTTTACCGCGGCAAAAATCAATCATTTGAACAGTTTGCCACAAGGCCGACAAGAAGCCGACAAAAGAGTTATTGAAATGACCGGGCAAATGGAGCTTGAAGGATTTGGAAGCTGCACGTTTACAGGTGCTTGTGAAGTGGAATGTCCGGAAGGCATATCCATAACCAATATCGCAGAGATGAACGCAAGACGGGCGAAGGCTAAATGGTTGGGTTAGCAGAATAGCAAGACCAACACTTATGAAAAAAGGGATTTACCCGCATTAAATATTATTAATTTTTAAACAGATAACAAAAATGAAACAAACAATTATCAAATTAATAAGAAACAGATAGAAAATACCCCTATTAATTGACTGCCATTAGTCCAATAGGACGAACGTTCTATAGCACCAAACCCCAATTTAGAATGTTATAAATACTCCAAATTGCTAATGAAAAAATTGGGATAGAAGTGAATCATATAAAAACATTTAACATTGATACTATTAAAGAAAATTTTAGTAAAACACCTGTTGATATTGGCATCATAACCGTGTCGGCTGACCAGACGCAAAAAGTAGCGGACATATTAATTGAATGTGGCATAAAAGCAATATGGAACTTCTCCACGATGCCCATATCGGCACAAGATAATATAATAATAGAAAATACAAGTATTGATTCGAGTTTAGCGATGATAAAATGGAAATTGAATAAAAATAGATCCCTTATCTATAAAAATAGAACACAATAAATATTAACTGTATTAAAACAAGAAATTATGAGACTACTAGAAAAAATATTACTAGCAACAGATTTTAGTAAATCATCACATAAAACCTTGAAAAGTGCAATAGCTTTAGCAAAGGCCTTTCAATCAAAAATTATTCTTATACATGTATTGCCCAACAATATTAAAAACGAAAAAGTAAGGATATTACTTAACGGTGCAGCAATAAAGAAGTTGGATATAATACATCAGAAGATTATAAAAGAAGGTGTAAAAACAGCAAAACCTATTCTGGAATATGGGAATCACTTTGAGAACATTATTCAAACGGCAGATAGTAATAATGTTAATATGATACTTATTGGAGCTGGTGAGAAATTAAAAAGTGATGTTTTTCAATTAGGTACTACTGCTGCAAAAATCATTAGGCTAAGTAATAAGCCAGTATGGGTTATAAAAAACGAAAACAATTTAAATGTGAGAAATATATTATGCCCTATTGATTTTTCTAAAGAATCAAAACGTGCATTAAAAAATGCAATTAACATGGCACGCAGAATTAAAGCAGAGTTGATTGTTTTTAGTGTTTACGAGGTACATAATTTGGAACCGCCAAACGATAGGTTAAATTGGGATCAGGATAATGAACTTGTACTTTCAGCACATAAAAATGAATTTAATTTGTTTTTAAAGAATTTTGACTTAACTGATCTTAGTTGGAAAAAAGAGATACAGATAGGTGATCCGGCCGTAGAGATACTCAAAGCGTTAAAAAGGTATAAATCCGATTTGCTAATTATAGGCACAACGGGTAAATCAGGTTTAACGAGGATTTTGATGGGCAGTGTAACCGAAAAAGTGATTCGAGAAGTACCTTGTTCATTTATTACTTTAAAATCAGAAGATTTTATAAACCTTAAATTGGAAACAAGAATTCGTGATATTCAAAAACATTAAGATATTGCCAATCAACAAATGAAAGATGGTTTTTTTGACAAAAGTCATATTATATATTTATTTTAAAAACTAATTTTACCAATTGAAGATTATGTAATTTAATCATGGAGGGACTTAATGTAAATAGCTTAAAATCGCGAAGTAAGAATTTTGTGAAGCATGAAGGCGTCGTTTCAAAAATAACGAACGACGTTGTAACGATATCATTAAAAGGAAATATGAATTGTGAAGCCTGTAAGGCAAAAGCAGCTTGTGGTGTTTCAGAATCCAATTCAAAAGAAATAGAAGTTTCAAACTCGACACAATCCCTAAAATTAAATGAAAATGTAGAAGTTCTTTTGAAGAAAAACTTAGGACTAAAAGCGGTTTTTTGGGCTTATGTATTTCCATTTATTTTAATGCTAACTGTTTTGCTTATCACTTCTACTCTATTTGAAGAGTGGATTGCAGGCTTGTTATCAATTGCCGTATTATTACCGTATTATTTAATGCTTTATGTTTTGAGAAGTACGTTTAAAAAAGCTTTTAGGCTTTCAATTTTAAAAATGGCTTAATATGATTTATTCAATTCTTTATAGCGCAATGCTTTTATCTTCAATAGGAATAGTTGCTGCAGTTATTTTGTTTGTGGTTTCCAAGAAATTCTATGTTTATGAAGACCCATTAATTGCTGAAGTAGATGAAGTTCTACCTGCTGCCAATTGTGGTGGTTGTGGTTCTCCTGGCTGTAAAGCTTTTGCAGGGAAATTGGTAAACTCTGATGATATTTCAGATCTATTCTGTCCTGTTGGTGGAAATGAGGTGATGAAGCAAGTTTCTGAAATTTTAGGTAAAGAAGTTGCCGAAAAAGACCCAACTGTTGCTGTATTACGTTGCCAAGGTGGTTGCGACGTTCGTCCAAAAACCACCATTTATCAAGGTCCAAGAACTTGTGCCATATCAGCCATGGTTTATGGTGGAGAAACAGATTGTCAATATGGATGTTTAGGTGATGGTGATTGCGTCGCAGTTTGTGATTTTGATGCCATGTACATGGATGAAAGTACAGGCTTACCTGTAATCATAACTGATAAGTGTACTTCTTGTGGTGCTTGTGTAAAAGCGTGTCCGAGAGAAATTATAGAAATGCGTCCACGAAATAAACGTGACCTTAAAATATTTGTAGGTTGTTTAAATGAAGATAAAGGAGGAATCGCCAAGAGAGCCTGTGATGTTGCTTGTATTGGCTGTTCTAAATGTGAGGATATTTGCCCTAAAGATGCTGTTATAATGACTGATAATTTGGCTTATATCGATCCTGTAGCATGTACACTGTGTAGAAAATGTGTAGAGGTTTGTCCGACACACTCTATTATAGAAACCAATTTCCCTCCAAAAAAGGTCAAAAAGCCTAAAGAAGAAAAAGTAGCTGTGGTTAAAGAAAGTGTTGAATCTGTAAATCCTAAAACTGATGCTTAAAACATTTCCAAAAGGTGGTATTCATCCTGCAGAAAACAAGATAACCTCTTCAAAAGAGATTAAAAGGATGCCAATACCAAAGGTTGTTTATGTGCCTATTGCCCAACATATTGGAATTCCTTCAGAAATAATTGTAGATAGAAAAGATAAAGTTGAAATTGGTCAGGTTGTTGCAAAATCTGGTGGATTTGTATCTTCCAACATACATTCTCCTGTTGCAGGAACAGTGACCAAGCTAGATATGATAGTTGATACAAGTGGTTACAAAAAACAATGTATTGTTATTAGAACCGATCAAAAAAACGAATCGAATTTTGAAGAACCAGATTTTCCTCTAAAAAAGGAAATAACCATGGACCAAAAGGATATTCTGCAACGTATTACCGATTCTGGTATTGTTGGTTTGGGTGGAGCGACTTTTCCATCTCATGTTAAGTTAGATCTTAAAAATGATAATCATGTAGATCGTCTTATTATTAATGGTGTTGAATGTGAACCTTATCTAACTGCAGACCATAGACTAATGCTTGAAAAAGCAGATGAAATCATTGTTGGCATTCAAATATTAATGCATGCCTTACACATTCAAGAAGCAGTCATTGGAATTGAAAACAATAAAAAAGATGCCGTTGAGGCTTTAAAAAAAGCTACTCAAGTTGATAAAAGAATTAAAGTAGCAGCACTTCAGGTTAAATATCCTCAAGGAAGTGAAAAACAACTTATAAAAGCCATTTTAAAACGAGAGGTTCCTAAAGGTGGATTACCCATGGATGTTGGTGTAATCGTGCATAATGTAGGAACTATTTTCGCAATTTATCAAGCTGTACAATACGATCGACCATTAATTGAAAGAGTTGTAACCGTTACAGGCAAAAAAATAGAAAACGCTTCTAACTTTTGGGTAAAAATTGGTACTCCAATAAAAGATTTAGTTGAAGAAGTTGGTGGCTTACCAGAAGGAACCCGAAAAATAGTAAATGGTGGACCAATGATGGGAAAGGCCATAAAAAATACAGATGTTCCTGTTACTAAGGGAACCTCAGGGATATTAATCATATCTGAAGATGAAGCCAGCAGACAAGAAGCTAAAAACTGTATTCGATGCGGACAATGCGTCTTCGTTTGCCCAATGGGATTAGAACCCCATCTACTAATGAATCTATCAGAAAAAGGTTTATACGAACGAGCAGCATCAGAAGATGTTATGACTTGTATAGAATGTGGCTCGTGCAGTTATGTTTGTCCTTCTCACAGACCTTTATTAGACTACATCAGATTTGGAAAAAGTATTGTTAAAAAGTTAAACACTTCAAAAAACTAATATGGCTGATCCAATTATAATTTCAGCCTCACCACACGTACATTCAGCCAGGACATCAAAAAAATTAATGTATGATGTGTTTTATGCACTAATCCCAGCCTTTTTAGTATCGATATATGTATTTGGAATTGGCGCACTCATTGTAACTTCTGTTGCAGTTATTTCGTGTATTGTATTTGAGTATCTCATTCAAAAATATCTTTTAAAAACAGAAATCACCATAACCGATGGCTCTGCTCTAATAACAGGTATTTTACTAGCATTCAACTTACCATCCAGCTTACCAATCTGGATGATTATTGTTGGTAGTTTAATTGCTATTGGTGTTGCGAAACTATCCTTTGGAGGTTTAGGTTACAACATTTTTAATCCAGCTTTGGTTGGTCGTGTATTTTTATTGGTTTGTTTTCCAGTACAAATGACCTCATGGCCTATTGCTGTTGTTAATAACACCACAATTGTGGATGCTGTTACAGGAGCAACTCCATTAGGACTTATTAAAGAAGGATTGATGTATGGAGAAACCATGACACAGTTGAGTGCCAAAATCCCATCTACAATGGAATTACTATTGGGAATTACAGGAGGTTCCATAGGTGAAATGTCAGCATTAGCTTTATTAATTGGAGGAATCTTTTTAATAGTAAGAAAAGTAATTACTTGGCACATTCCGGTTACGATGTTAGTAACTATGGCTGTCATGACTGGTATTTTCTGGTTGGTAAATCCAGAACAATATGCAAATCCGTTGATTCATATTTTATCTGGTGGAGCCATTTTAGGAGCCTTTTATATGGCTACCGATTTAGTGACCAGTCCTATGACCAAAAAAGGCATGATTATATTCGCTATTGGGATTGGAATCATTACGGTAGTCATCAGATTATTTGGAGCCTATCCTGAAGGTGTCTCATTTGCAATAATAATTATGAATGCCTTTGTACCACTTATCAACACTTATTTTAAACCAAGACGATTTGGAAACAAAATCAAATCAAAAATCATATGATAATGAGTAAAAAGGAATCGACTTTTTTGAATATGACCATTGCACTTTTTGTAATAACAATTGTTGCAGGTGTTTCTCTTGGTTTTATAAATGATATCACCAAAGGTCCAAAAGCAAAAGCAAAACTGGAGCGTAAAGTGAACGCATTAAAACAGGTTTTAGCAGAATTTAATAATAATCCTGTTGAAGATGTTAAACTGATAAAATCTGATAAAGCCAAAGACAGCATTGAAATTTATGCTGGAACAATGAATGACAAACCCATTGGCTCTGCTGTTATTGGTTCTTCTGAAAAGGGTTATAGTGGATTGGTAAAAATAATGGTAGGATTTAATCCTGATGAAAGCATCAAGAATATTGTAGTGCTTGAACAGAGAGAAACTCCTGGTTTGGGAACTAAAATGAAGGAAGAAAAATTCATGAGACAATTCAGAGGTAAAAAACCATCAGAATTTAATTTAAAACCTAAAAAAGATGGGGGTGATGTAGATGCCTTAACGGGAGCAACTATTTCGACTCGTGCTTTTGGTGAGGCTACACAAATGGCTTACGATGTATTTGTTGAAACCAACCCATCTAAAAAGTAGATATCATGGCAGAGAAAATTAGTCAAAAAGAAAACTTTTTTAAAGGTATCATAAAGGATAATCCTGTTTTTGTAATGCTTTTAGGTATGTGTCCAACTTTGGGTGTAACCTCATCTGCATTTAATGGATTTGGAATGGGGATCGCAACGCTTTTTGTGTTGTTGATGTCCAACATAGTAATATCCTTGATTAAGTCACAAATACCAAATAAAGTTAGAATTCCTGCATTTATCATCATTATCGCATCATTCGTTACGATTGTGGAGATGGTTTTAGAAGCCTACATACCTTTCTTGTTTGAACAATTGGGAATCTTTATCCCTTTGATTGTTGTAAACTGTTTGATTTTAGGTAGAGCTGAAGCTTTTGCCTCAAAAAACAATTTAATGTCATCTATAATTGATGCACTAGGAATGGGAATTGGATTTACAATCGCCTTAACATTATTAGGAGCAGTACGAGAAATTTTAGGTAGCGGAAGTATTTTCGATTGGAGATTTGTATCAGAAGATACCAATACTTTATTGCTATTTATTTTGCCTCCAGGCGCTTTTATAGCCTTGGCATATTTATCGGTATTGTTCAATAAAGTATCTAAAACAAACTAAAAATGGAATATATTTTAATACTTATAGCAGCTGTTTTTGTAAACAACATTGTACTATCCCAGTTTTTAGGAATTTGTCCGTTTTTAGGTGTTTCCAACAAAGTATCAACATCTGTTGGTATGTCTGGAGCAGTGTTGTTTGTTATGACCATTGCGACACTTGCAACTTATTTATTACACCAGTTTGTATTGGTTCCTTCAGGGTTGGATTATCTGCGAACCATCACCTTTATTTTGATAATTGCCTCATTGGTACAAATGGTTGAAATTATCCTTAAAAAAGTAAGTCCACCACTCTACCAAGCATTAGGTGTTTTCTTGCCATTAATAACAACAAAT
>NZ_JBATKE010000100.1:0-2647 GCF_049669105.1 Eudoraea sp. | reverse complement strand
TTTGATAACCTTAAAAGTGACCTGGCTGGGGCTCGAACCCAGGACCCTCTCCTTAAAAGGGAGATGCTCTACCAACTGAGCTACCAGGTCATTTTGTTATTAATCTTCCAATACCATCGATAAAACGGCATTAGCGGCTGCAAATATACTATCATTAATTAATTTTTCAAGTCCATTTAAAGATTAATTTAGGTTTTCTTTGAATTCCTTGATAATTAGTACATTTTTACTAAAATATTAAAATGAAAGTAGTCCTTGTAGGATATATGGGTAGTGGGAAAACCACTGTGGGGAAGTTGCTTGCTAAAGAGCTTAATTTTGAATTCGTAGATCTGGATGTCTATATTGAAACAAGGTTGAACCAGAAGATTTCAGACTTATTTGCAACTAAGGGGGAGCTGTATTTTAGAAAAAAAGAGAGCGAATTGCTGAATGAGTTACTTGATGACAATCGTGATTTGGTTATAGCATTAGGTGGTGGAACACCTTGTTACGGGGTCAATATGGATACAATTCTTCAAAAAACAAGCCTGGTTTTTTACCTTAAATTATCCATTGCTTCATTGATACAAAGACTCCATAAGGAGAAAAATCACAGACCTCTAATTGCGCATTTAAAAGATGAAGATTTACCGGAGTTTATAGGGAAACATATTTTTGAAAGAGGAGTTTTTTATTCTCGTGCCCATTTCACTATAATAGGAGACCTTAAGGATGCTGAAGCCGTTAAAGAAGAAATAGTGACTTTACTCCCCTAAATAAACGGCATCATTTTTTGCCTTGAATTCTACTGTGACATGCTCCTGTAAAGAAGTGGAAAGAGAAATCCCTTTAAAATCTGCTTTTACAGGATATTTTTTATGGTTTCTATTTACGAGAACAGCTGTTTTTAACTGTTTTAAGGGGGTTTTGAGAAAATGGTGCACTCCATAAATGAGGGTGCTTCCCGACTTTAGTACGTCATCAATAAGAACAACAGATTTATTTTTGTATTCACTTTCCGGAATGGAAATGGTAACCCCGCTTTTAATGGGATTCTTTTTGTCCATCATCACCTTACACAATACAATTTCTGCCGTAGTTATATCCTGGAGAACAGCTTGTAACTTCCTGGCAAAATTTAAGCCTCCTCCTTCAATACCTGCAATTATAATTTTTTTTTCAGATACATTGGTTTCATAGATCTGATAGGCAATCCTTCTGATTTTATGTTGAATCTGAACGTGGGAAAGTATTTTATTTTGCATAATTGCATCTAATTATTTTTCAAAGATAAAAAACAGTTCCTTATCTTTTCTGGGTGGGATAGAGTTGATTGCCCGCTCCAGTACATTTATCGTAAAAGTTGGGTTAAACAATTCTTCGTATTCTTTTGGACTACCACCAAATGGAGGACCGTTAAGGGTTAATGGAAAGTCGAATAAAAGTCCTGCTAGCTTTCCGCCAGGTTTTAAAAGCTGTAACATTTTCTGCACATAATTTTTTCGCAGTTCCGGATTTAGGGCACAAAAGAAAGTTTGTTCCAGGATCAAGTCGAAATCCTGTAGCTCCAGATCGAAAAAATCTCCAGATATTAATTGACTGGGGGGAATTTCCGGAATTTCTGCCTTTATTTTTTCCAAAGGCTGCCTTGCTAGATCCATTACATAAACGTTAGTAAATCCGCTTTTGTGAAGATAAATTGCTTCATAACCATTGCCGGCGCCGGGAATCAATATTTTAAGGTTTTTATCTTCAAGTTGATCAATATAATCCTTCAGGGGAGTAGATACTGTACCAATATCCCAACCCAGATTATTCGCGGCATACCGCTCTTCCCAATAGTCTCTATTCAGATTCATCCAGATAATCGTCTATATCACGTCTTTCTTTTTTGGTAGGTCGGCCTTCGCCTTTTTGTCTGTATTGATTTTTATTTAATTGCATTAACTCGTGGCTTTGAAATACTTCCTTTGGGGTGGTATCTTTTCTATAAATATCCACCAGTTTTGCACTTACCCGGCTCGAGGGCACATCCAGGACACTAAGTTCATAATTAATTTGATTTTTACGCACTATAATTTCATCCAGTTTATAGACTTCTCTTGAAGGTTTAACCGTTTTACCATTTATACGCACATGCCCTTTTTTACAAGCTTCAGTAGCCATATTTCGGGTCTTATAATAGCGAATACTCCACAAATACTTATCTATACGCATTTACAAATAAAAATCTTTGTTAAGGACTTCAACAAAAATAGGGGAAAATTGTATCTTGCGGGCTTCAAAAGAAGATCTATGAAAGAAAAAGGAGTTTTACTCTTTATTGCTTTGTTGGCTATTATATCCTCATGTAACAGTGATGATAGTACAGACGTTATAGTTGTGCCACCAAGACCCCTTGCTGAGGTTGAGGCAGAAAATGATGCGGAAATTAAAGAATACTTACAAACGCATTACTATAACTATGAAGAATTTGAAAGCCCACCTGCGGATTTCGATTATAAGATAGTTTTGGATACTATCACTAGTTTAACTGATGATAAAATTCCACTTATAGATCAGGTATCAACCATGACTATTCCTGTTTCGTCTGAAACTTTTAATTTGGATGAGGATGTAACTGTAAATCATACCCTTTATTATCTTGCTGCGCGTGAGGGAATAG
>NZ_JBATKE010000099.1:0-8266 GCF_049669105.1 Eudoraea sp. | reverse complement strand
CACTACAGATGCTCATTTGTCCATAGCTTTGAAAGCTTATGATATTCCTACTGATAAAATTCAAGTTTTTGAATTACCTTCCGGAAGTGTTTTTAAGTTGTACAACGGGAAGTTATTTAAGAAAGGGCAAAGAAAAGTAAAAAGATACGAGTGTGTTGAAATCTCATCGGGAAGGGTATACCTGTTTCAACCCCATGCGGAAGTTGAGGTAGTAATTAATAAATAATAAATGAAAAAAAATAAAAACTACTACGCGGTTTTAATGGCTGGGGGAGTAGGTTCCCGGTTTTGGCCGGTTAGCACATCTGCATACCCAAAACAATTCCATGACATGTTAGGTGCCGGTGATACGCTTTTACAGAAAACTTTTAGTCGTCTCAACAACTTTATACCTGCAGAAAACATTCTTATTCTTACTAATGAAAGGTATAATGAGCTTGTTTTGAGTCAGCTTCCTATGATAAGCTCAAATCAGGTTATTTTGGAGCCAGTGATGCGCAATACAGCCCCTTGTATTTTATATGCAGCTTTGAAAATAAAAAAAATGAATCCTGAGGGATTAATGATTGTGGCTCCCAGTGACCATTGGATAGAAGATGAAAAGGCATTTGAGCTCAATGTTAAGAGTTGTTTTGATAAATGTGAAAGGGAGGAAGTAATATGCACCCTTGGAATAAAGCCTACTTTCCCTAATACGGGATTTGGTTATATTGAATTTGAACAAATAGCATCGCAAGAATCAAGTTCAGTCTTATTTGCAGTCAAGCAATTTAGAGAGAAACCGGATTATGAGACAGCTAAGTCATTTTTAAAACAAGGGAATTTTCTTTGGAATGCCGGCATTTTTATCTGGAGCGTCAGAACTATTTTAGAGGCGTTCAAGGAATTTCAATCGGAGCAATATGAGTTGTTCAATTCCGGATATGAGATTTTTAATACTGCAGGAGAAAAAGATTTCATCGATAAAAATTATCCTAAAGCAGATAATATTTCAATAGATTATGCCATTCTTGAAAAAGCCAGGGAAATATTTGTTCTTCCCGCTACTTTTGATTGGAATGACCTGGGTACCTGGGGTTCGTTATATCATAAACTCGGGAAAGATGAAGATGACAATGCTATTGTTAGCGGTAAGGTTTTAAGTGAGGATGCTTCGGGAAATATGATTCGATTACCAAAAGATAAAATTGCGGTTATTGATGGATTAAAAGATTATATAATTGTTGATAAAGAAGAAGTTTTGATGATTTACCCCAAATCCAAAGAACAATCTATTAAAAGTGTTTTGGCAGAAGTAAAAAAACGATTTGGAGACCAATACATATAATTATGAATGAAGATTATGATAATAAAAACCCATTATCCGATGCCGATGAGAATCTCAGCGGAGAACAGGCGAAAAAGGATTTTCAGGGATTTTTAGGAAGCACCAAAAAATTTCTTTCGGGCCTTTTAAACATACGTAAGGATACTGATCAGGAAGCTACTAAACAAGCCATTATTGCCGATATACCTTTTAAAGGGCATACGATTTGGATATTAATATGTTCAATATTCATAGCATCAATTGGTTTAAATGCTAATTCTACGGCTGTGGTAATTGGAGCCATGCTTATTTCTCCTCTTATGGGTCCTATTTTAGGTGTGGGCATGTCCATTGCCATAAATGACATTGATACGCTAAGGCGTTCTTTGAAGAATTTTACGGTAATGGTCGTCATTAGTATACTTACAGCATATTTATTTTTTGAATTTTTTCCGTTAAGAGATGAATCCTCTGAGTTATTGGCCAGGACAGAGCCGGATATCAGAGATGTACTAATCGCCTTTTTTGGCGGTTTCGCTTTAGTTATAGCCAGAGCAAAAAGGGGAACGGTAGCTACTGTAATTTTTGGGGTGGCAATTGCAACGGCTTTAATGCCGCCATTATGTACGGTGGGATTCGGACTGGCAATTGGTAATTGGGAGTATGCAACCGGGGCTATTTACCTTTTTATCATCAACACTATTTTCATTGCCGTTGCCACAGTCATTGTTCTTAAGCTCCTCCGTTTTCCAATGGTTAAATACATTAATTCGAAAAAGAGACGATTTTTGGCCAGGATCACTACTTTAATAGCCATCTTGGTTATGATTCCGGCTATAATTACCTTTTATAACGTATGGCAGAAATCGCGATATATGAGCCAGGCACAGGATTTAATTCAACAGACTATTGAAGTATATAAATTTAAGGATAGGGGAAGGTATTTAGATAACCTTACAGAAATTAACTATAAAAGGAATGGCGAATCTTCAATTGAATTGGTTTGTATGGGAGATGAGCTTATCCCTGATAATGTTATTAACAGCTGGATATCGCAAAAAAACACATTTTCCAGACTAGAAAATACGGAACTAAGAATTGTTCAGGGAGGCAGGGATGATTCTGAAATAAAGTTCAATTATATAAATGAATTATACGAATCCAAGAAGGCTGAACTATTAAATAAAGATGAACGCATAAATCTTCTGGAATCTGAATTAGCTAAAATGAGTAAGCTTACCACAAAACAAATTCCATTTCAACAGATCAGTGCTGAAGCTAAAACTAATTTTGAAAATCTGGATAGCCTGGGGTTTGCTTATAAAATAACAACCGACTTTACGAAGATTGATACCATACCAATTTTCGATGTAGTATGGAAAAAAGATGCAAAGCGGAGAGATATTAAAGAGGATACTCAAAAACTAAGTAAATGGTTAAAGTTGCGATTGAATGATAATAGTGTCCAGGTAAAGCAGTAAGCAGGTTAGTTTCGCTCTTCTATATACATTTGCCTGACCTTTTTAAATAACTCTGAAGAATAGACAAAATTAGTAACCGCCTTATTGTCGGTTTTAAAAATTTCATCCTTTGTACCTTCCCATTCTTTGATACCATGCTGGAGGAAGATTATTTTTTCACCAATTTCCATAACAGAATTCATATCATGGCTATTAATTACAGTAATAATGTCAAATTCTTTTGTAATCTCATGAATTAGGTTATCTATTAAAATAGCGGTTTTAGGATCCAGGCCTGAGTTTGGCTCATCGCAAAATAAATACTTCGGATTCATAACTATTGCCCTGGCTATAGCGACTCTTTTTTGCATGCCTCCTGAAATTTCAGCCGGGTATTTCTTATGAGCATCTATGAGGTTTACCCTCTTAAGTACAATATTTACTCTGTCTTCCATTTCAGATCGGGATTGGTGGGTAAACATATCCATTGGGAACATTACATTTTCTTCAACCGTCATCGAATCAAATAATGCACTTCCCTGGAATACCATTCCCATATCCTGCCTTAAATCTCGTTTTTCTCTTCCGGACAATTTGGAAAACATTCGGCCGTCATAACTAATTGTTCCTTCATCTGGCACAACTAAACCCAAAAGACACTTCATAAATACTGTCTTACCAGAGCCACTTTGTCCTATAATCAGATTGGTTTTTCCTTTTTCAAAAGTGGTAGTTATGCCCTTTAATACGTGGGCATCCCCAAAAGATTTATGCAGGTTTTCTACTTCTATCATCAGCCTAGTAATAGTTGGGTAAGAACAAAGTTGGTTATAATAATGACCACACTGGTCCAAACAAAAGAGGTTGTACTCGCTTTTCCAACATCCAGGGCTCCTCCTTTCATATAATAGCCATGAAAGGATGGAACAGTAGCAATTATAAATGCAAAAACCACAGATTTAATAAAGGAATAGGTTACATGGAATGGGATAAAATCTAATTGTATCCCTTGAATAAATTCTGTAGAAGTGCTGTGATTTCCCAATATATTGGCAATTAGCCCTCCAAAGATCCCCAGGTACATAGCAATAGCCACTACAAAAGGATAAAGAAACATGGCTATTATTTTAGGGAACACCAAATAATTAAGAGAATTTACCCCCATAACTTCCAATGCATCTATCTGTTCGGTTACACGCATTGTGCCTATACTGGAGGTGATATAAGAGCCCACTTTCCCTGCCATTATGATAGATGTAAATGTTGGGGCAAACTCAAGAATTACAGATTGTCTGGTAGCAAATCCAATCAAGTCTTTCGGAATAAATGGATTTGTAAGATTTAAGGCCGTTTGGATAGCAACAACTCCTCCCATAAAAATGGAAATGAAGATAACGATTCCCATTGAACCATATATTAGTTCATCAATTTCCTTTAAAATTAAAGATTTCATTATTGACCACTTTGTAGGTTTTTTAAAAACCTCGCGAACCATAATGGAATAGCTGCCAATTGATGAGATATAATTCATAAAACTATGCGATACTTCTAGCTGTAAAAATAGTAATATTAGGCTTCATTTAACCTTCATTTAAAATTTTAAAACTTAATTTAGGGATTTTTAAAACCAGAATTTATATATAATGTTTTCCAAAAGCTATTTCACTTCGATTTTATTAATTGGGTTCTTTTTAAATTCTTCAGTAGTAATAGGTCAAAGAAGAGCTAAAGAATTTGCTAAAATAGAAGATTCTGCTCCCCTAAAAACCACTCCGAAATTAATTGTTGGTATTGTCGTGGATCAAATGCGTTATGACTACCTGACACGTTTTTGGAACCATTATGGCGACGATGGTTTTAAACGCCTGGTTAATGAGGGTTTTAATTGTAAAAACAATCACTTTAATTATGCACCTACCAGTACCGGCCCGGGACACGCATCTGTGTACACAGGTACCACTCCTTCAATACATGGAATTATTGGAAATAACTGGTATGATAAAGAAACTGATAAATCGGTCTATTGCGCATCCGACGATTCTTACGAGACAGTTGGAGCCATTTCAGATGCAGGAAAGATGTCGCCGCATAGGATGACCGTTACTACTATTACTGATCAATTGCGCTTACACACACAAATGAAAGGTAAAGTTGTTGCCATTGCCCTAAAAGACAGAGGCGCTGTTCTTCCCGGCGGTCATACGGCAAATGCCGCTTACTGGTTCCTCGGTGGAGGCGAAGGGAAATGGATCAGCAGTAACTATTATATGGAGAACTTACCTAAGTGGGTCGTAGATTTTAATTCTTCTAAGGTTGTAGAGAAATATAAGAAGCCCTGGAATACTATTGAGGATATTGCTTCTTATGAGGAAAGCGGCCCTGATAATAATACTTATGAGGGTTTGTACACAGGAGAAAACACTCCTACTTTTCCGCATGACCTTCCCGGTTTATGGGATAAGAATAGTAAATATGAACTGCTAAAGGTTACACCTTTTGGAAACAGTATTACTACTGATTTTGCAATAGATGCAATCAAAGGGGAGCAGCTGGGTACAGACAATATAACAGACTTTTTGGCTATTAGTTTTTCAAGTACAGATTATGTAGGACATTGGTTTGGTGTAAATTCGAAAGAAATACAGGATACTTACATACGTTTAGACCGTGATTTGGAACGAATATTAAAGTATTTGGATTCCAAAGTGGGAGCCGGGGAATATACCGTTTTTCTTACTGCGGATCATGGGGCAATTAATGTTCCAGCCTATTTGAAAGATCAAAGAATACCATCGGGATATATTAATAGGGCTGAAATACAATCAGAACTAGGAGAATTTATCAAATATAAGTATGGTTCCACAGCGATAATTAAAAATTATTCTAACAACCAGCTTTTTCTTGACCATAAGATTATTCAAAATTTGGACCTAAATCCAAAGGAAGTCCAGGAGACTTTGGCCAATGAATTACTGTCATACAATACCTTTGAAAAGGTATACACAGCCTATCAAATGCGAAATAATGAGTACACCACCGGAATTCCATACATTATTCAAAACGGATACAACATGAAACGCTCTGGTGATATTTTAATCGTGCCTAAACCTGGAATTATTGATTATAGTAAAACGGGATCCACACACGGATCTGCTCAGATTTATGATACACATACACCACTTCTTTTTTATGGAAAAGGAATCAAACCGGGATCAACGGCTCTTGGAACAGAAATCCCGGATATTGCACCTACCATAGCTACTTTATTAGGGATTGCATTTCCTAACGGGACTACTGGTAAGCCTATTACACAGGTATTAGAATAATTTTTTAAAAATATTTTGCCACCTTAGTTTACGAATAAATTCGCCTTCTTTTTGGGAAACCAAAAAGGGAAGATTCTTTTTTTTGGCTTTGTTATACCCTTTTATTGTATCTATAAATAATATCGTCTTTTTTCTTTTTAAAGCAATCTTTAGTGAGGCAATCAAACTAATCCAATAACCATAACGCATCCGATACATAGCTTCACCTTGCAGATAACGCGCCTGTTTGTTATAGGATGCACCCAGAGGTCGTAAATGCTTTATTTTTAATGAATCATCTGTAATCACCTTAAAATCATTATACTGTGCCAAAAGTTCATCAACAGTATCCCAGCCTATAGAATTTTTTAAGCCACCTATAGCATTAAAACACTCTTTGGTATAACTTTTAAAAGCACCCCGAACATGATCTTTGTTCATTGGGTGATTTAGTTTCCAAATTCCTTTGGTATCTTGTTCATAAGCAAATCCACCTAATATCCCGGCTTTTGGATCTGAAATAATTAGTTCAGATATTTTTTCAAAGTAGTTTTCCGGGAGTATAATATCAGCGTCCAGTTTTACAATAAAATCGTATTGGTCGTCTAACAGTGCAAATCCTTCATTAAATGCTTCCACAACTTTAGCCCCGGGCATATGAAGAGTAGAAGAGGATCTGTTAACTTTTATAATATAGTTGTTTAGGGAGACAAATTCATCTATAATAATCTCGGTTTTGTCTGTAGAATTATCATTAACAACCAAAACTCTCTTTGGTTGCAAGGTTTGCGATAGGACAGCATTGAGTGTGTCAGCTATGTATGATTCTTCATTATGTGCAC
The DNA here is from genome assembly GCF_049669105.1 of Eudoraea sp. Classification (NCBI taxonomy): domain Bacteria; kingdom Pseudomonadati; phylum Bacteroidota; class Flavobacteriia; order Flavobacteriales; family Flavobacteriaceae; genus Eudoraea; species Eudoraea sp. The sequence continues at coordinate 1,353 of NZ_JBATKE010000099.1, read as the reverse complement.
AGATTACAATATAATAATTCACGATAGTAAGTTATAATTATTTCGGTGCAATAAATCCAGTGCTTTCCGGTAAGCTTTTTCGCTCGGCATAAACAATATAATAACGAGGGGTAAAAGTGCGTAATAAAGGTCTAATTCCTAATTTCTTTACAGGATTAGTCCAGCTAAATGTGTCTTTTATCTCCCAACCGGCTTTTTCAAGCAACCAATTAAACTGCCAGGCTTCAAATTCATGATAGTGTCTGTCCCATGGGTCAGTTTTACTCCTGTACGCTGAGGCAAACCAAAGCCGCAATGGGACACTGGCTATAATTTTATCTGCCTTAATTGCTCTCAAAATATTGTAAGGTGCTAACAGGTGTTCAAAGATTTCAAATGCAGTGACTACATTGGCATTCGAATTCTGTACGAAGTTAAAATCTAAATCCAGGTCTTCACCGTTTGTATTTTCAACCTTATAGCCATGCTGCTTCATTATTTCAGAAAATGGGTTAGTAACCCCTAAATCTAATATGGCTTCCTGAGTAGTTATGTGTTTTTGAAGAAAGGCAAGTGTATTCTTATACCTTTTTCCAGGAAAAGTTTTTTCATACATATTTTCAGCATCTATGAACTATGGCGTTGATATTCATACCTGCGCCAACACTGGCAAAGATAACAACATCCCCTTTTTCTATTTGCTGATTTTCTATTTTTCCGGTTTTAACCATATGAAACAAGGTTGGAACGGTTGCCACGGAACTATTTCCCATTTCATGAATATTCATTGGCATAACTCCTTCAGGCATTTCCAAATTATAAGACTTGTAAAATCGTTTGACAATCGCCTCGTCCATTTTTTCATTGGCCTGATGAATAAATATTTTCTTTACATTTTCAATGGGTATTCCGCTTTTTTCCAAACAATCTCTCATGGCATTTGGAACATGAATCAGCGCAAATTCATAAATTTTACGCCCATACATTTTAATATATTGAGTTTTGCTGGTACAAGCTTTATTATGCGATTCGCCAAAAAATAGATAAAAGGCTTCTTCATTGGTATATGTAGCGGAAGTATGTGCAAGGATCTCACCGGAATCTTCCGAGTCTTCAATAATACAGGCTCCGGCACCATCAGAATATATCATAGAATCCCTGTCATGCTGATCTATTACCCTGGAAAGTGTTTCAGCCCCAATTACAAGGCATTTTTTGGCTATACCACTTTTAATAAAAGCATGTGCCTGAATTACTCCTTCAATCCAACCCGGACAACCAAATAGCATATCATATGCAACACAATTGGGATTTTTAATTTTTAGGAGATGCTTTACTCTTGTGGCTAAACTGGGTACAGTGTCACTCTGAGAT
>NZ_JBATKE010000098.1:0-42990 GCF_049669105.1 Eudoraea sp. | reverse complement strand
TTTTTTATAAAAAAAAAAAAAAAAAACCACGACAGCCTCCTGTTAAAGGTTTGACAAAAATATAAGCCCATATCTATTTTAATTAGTAAATTCGCCCAGACTGGTAAACTTCATAGTACATGTTTTCAAAGAACTTCGAGAAATGGGACACCATCCTTGGGTGGGTCGTTTTTTTTATAGCCCTTATTACTTACACTATTACGGTAGAACCTACAGGTAGCTTCTGGGATGCAGGAGAATACATTACTACCTCTGCGAAATTGCAGGTGGCACACCCACCGGGGGCACCTTTGCTGCAAATGATTGGCGCCTTTTTTGCCATGTTCGCTTTGGAACCGGACCAGGTTGCGAGAATGGTAAATTATGTTTCTGGGGTTTCCAGTGCTTTTACCATTTTGTTTATGTTCTGGACCATTACCAATCTAACACGAAAGTTAATATCCAAAAAAGATAAGTTTACAAATAGTAATGCCATCGCCGTATTCAGCAGTGGCATTGTTGGTGCTTTGACTTTTACCTTTTCAGATAGTTTTTGGTTTAATGCCGTAGAAACTGAAGTCTACGCTATGGCCAGTTTTATAATGGCACTGCTGTTATGGATAGGGTTAAAATGGACAGATGACCTTGAGGATCCAAGGGGTAACCGATGGTTGATACTCATTTCTTTTGTAGTAGGGCTTACCTTTGGTATTCAATTTATGGGCTTTTTGGCAATTCCAACCATAGGTTTATTATACTATTTCAAAAAATATAAAACCACCACCGTTAAGAATTTTCTCTTAGCCAACATTAGTGTAATTGCAATTTTAATGTTGGTCTATAAATTTTCGCTTACATACGTGCTAAAATTATTTGGCTGGAGCGAAGTTTTCTTTATCAATAGCATAGGTTTACCCTTTAATTCGGGTTCCATAATTATGCTTTTGGTTTTTATTGGTGCCTTTTACTTTGGATTGCGATATACCAGAAAAAACAATTACAGGGTAGCCAATACTTTGGTGCTCTGCGCTATGTTTTTATTTCTTGGTTTTTCTTCCTGGCTTATGTTACCAATCAGAGCAAATGCCAATGTTGTAGTCAACGAAAATAATCCTTCAGATGCTCGTTCATTGCTTGCCTATTACAACAGAGAACAATACCCGCAGGTAGACAGCCCAATTTATGGCACTTATTATTCAGATACGTTTGCTCCGGCAGGACCTGAGAAGGATGATAAACCCAAATATGAAAAAGATAAAGAATTGGGCAAATACATTATTGTAAATAAATACAAGAATGCAATGCAGGGGCCCAACGAAGATCACAGGGGTTTATTACCACGAATGTGGAGTGATCAGAACGCTGAAAACTACATGAAATATTTCGGCCCTTTGAATTTTAGGATGAAGACATCTAACGAAGAGTTGCGCAAAGCAGTGGCCCAAGTTAAATCTGGTCTTGCCAATGGTGAAATAGATGAAGCACAATACATTGGCTTTTTAAGGCAGTTTGGAGAATATCTGGAAGTAGAACCCCCGAGCGTTTGGCAGAATGTGAAATATATGTTTCAGTTCCAATTTGGTTATATGTACTGGCGTTATTTTATGTGGAATTTTGTTGGGAAACAAAATGATGTGCAGGGCCGTTATAATGGCAATGGGGAATGGTTAAGCGGAATTGGGTTTATAGACAGTCTTCGTTTGGGAACTCAGGAAAATCTCCCAAAGGATGTATTGGATAATAAAGGTAGAAATACGTATTTCTTTTTGCCCTTAATTCTGGGCATTATAGGTTTGGTTTTCCAGTTTACCAAAAATCCTAAGCAATTCTGGGCTCTTTTTGTATTTTTTATTTTTACAGGGATTGCAATTCAATTCTACACAAATCCCTATATTTTTCAACCACGTGAACGTGACTACTCGCTTGTAGGTTCCTTTTATATTTTCGCATTGTGGATTGGTTTAGGGGTTTATGGCCTCTATGAAGAATTTAAAAAATTAATAAATCCAAAGGTGCTTGGACCGGTTATCCTTGTGATCTGCCTTTTGGCTGTCCCGGGGGTAATGGCCTTTCAGAATTGGGATGACCATGACCGTTCTAATCGCTATACCGCCCGCACAAGTGCCAAGGCCTATCTTGATTCATGCCAGGAAGATGCAGGTGCCATGTTATTCACCATTGGAGATAATGATACTTTTCCACTCTGGTATGCACAGGAAATTGAGGGATACCGTACCGATATACGAATAATTTGTACCAGCCTTTTTGCAACAGATTGGTATGTGGATCAAATGAAACGAAAGGCCTATAAAAGTGAGCCTATACCCTCTCAACTGACCCATGATCTTTATAGATATGGCAACAGGGATGTAATTTATTATCAGGGTCTTCCTGGTTTGGAGGAAAAAAGATGGAACATCAAGGATTTTATGAATTGGGTGGGAAGCAATAAACCTCAGACAAAATTCAAATATATACTTGAAAAACAGGGTGCTGATCTAAGCGAATATTCGGAGAGCACATTAGACCTTGTATATTATCCAACTAACAAAATAAGAGTCCCTGTTAACAAGAAAAACGTACTTGAAAGTGGCTTGGTCAAAGAAAAAGATTCTGCATTAATTGTTGATTATATTGATATTGACCTGCCGAAAAGTGCCCTGCCGAAAAACAGGATTATGATGCTGGATATCATTGCTAATAATGATTGGAAACGCCCAATCTACTTTTCCGGCGGTAGTTTTGACAAAGCAGAATACATTTGGATGAAGGAGTATTTACAGCTGGAGGGATTAGCCTATAAATTAGTACCTATCCAAACGAAAAATCAAAGTTCTTTTGAGATGGGGCGAATAGATACAGAACTGATGTATGATATCGTAAAAGGATGGGATTGGGGCAATTCAGGAAGTTCAAAGATCTATCATGATCCACAAACCAGAACACAAGGTTTATCTTTCCGGGGTAATCTTGCACGATTAACAGAAGCTCTTATAAAAGAAAACAAAATAGACAAAGCAAAAGATGTGATTAACATTGCCATGACAAATATGCCTTTGGAATACTATGGCTTTTACGCTTTTGTTGAACCTTATGTGGATGGATATTATAAGGTAGGAGAAACACAGAAAGCCCGAGATTTATTTTATAGGTTAAGGAATATTTATCAGGATCGATTGGACTATTATTCAAGCATTCCTTTGGACGAACAATATGATAATATTGAAGATATTATTGGTGATATGGAAGCATATAGAAGAAACATTGATATTCTTATCGAAAATAATGATCGGGAATTGGCAGAAAAAGAATCCTTAATTTTTAATGAGCATATAGACAGGTTCAGTCACTTTTACAAGGATGAGATCTTGGAAGAGCCTCCATTATTAGAGCAATCTAATCCTGATATGAGAGATACTTCGCCCCTTGAAGGCGATTCACTTTCAGGTAACTCACTAGATTCAGGGATGGAATTGGATACCGTTAGTGGTGGAAACTAATTCTACAATTATACAGTTTATTACTATAAATACAAAGTTGCTTTTTATAGGTATTCGTTAAGTATCCCAATAAGTGTGTTTGCATCCTGCTCACCACTTTGTCTCCACACCATTTCCCCTTTTTTGTAGATCATAAGGGTAGGGAGGCCTTTAATTCTAAGTGCCTGTGATAGTTCTTTATTCTTATCAACATCTATTTTTATAACCTTTCCTTTATCTCCTAAGGCTGCTGCAACATCCCGAAGAACAGGATGCATAGAAGTAGATTGCTCATTCCACTCAGCATAAAAGTCAAGTAGCACAGGGATATTTAGATCTATAAGTTCACCGAATTTGGACATATAAATTACATTGGGTTATAGATCAAATGTATGAAAAAATGTTAAAAAATCGGGTATACCCATAATTTTGGGCAGAACATGCAAGTTAAATTCACGTTAAATCTTTCTTTATTAGAGTAATTACAGTGATTTCCGGCCATATTCCCACTCTTCCCGGGTAGCCCAAAAATCCAAAACCCCGGTTTACATTTATAAATTCTCCCAGTTCCTCATAAATACCGGCCCAATATTTATAACGCCATTTAACCGGGCTCCATTTGACCCATCCGGGAATTTCTATTCCAAACTGCATTCCATGCGTATGACCGCTTAATGTGAGATGATAATGATACTTATCTTTTAAAACTACATCCTCCCAATGAGATGGATCATGACTCAATAGGATTTTAAAATCATCCTTACTAATTTCAGAGGCTGCCTTATTTAAGTCACCCGACTTTCTAAAACCACCTCTTCCCCAATTTTCAACACCAATTAAAGCTAATTTATCTTCCTCTTTTTTCAGATATCTACTCTCATTGAGCAAGAGATCAAAACCCATTTCCTTTTGCATAAGCTTAAGCTCATCCAAATTTTTCATCTTTTCTTCTTCGGTATTCCAGGTAACATAATCACCATAATCATGGTTTCCCAAAATTGAATATTTCCCATCGACAGCGCTAAGGCTTGAAAACAATTCAGCCCATGGTTTCATTTCCTCCGCTTTATTATTTACCATATCTCCGGTAAAAAAAATAACATCACTCTTTTGCTTATTAATCAAATCAACCGCATATTCGATTTTCCCTCTATTGTCAAAACTTCCACTGTGAATATCTGAAATTTGAGTAATCTGATATCCGTCAAAAGCCGGGGGCAAATCTTCAAACTCCATTTTGTATTTCAATACCTTAAAATTGTATTTCCCTCTATACATGCCGTATAGTAATGCCCCAAAAGGAATTGCTGCGATACCCATGGCAATTAAACTCAAAAACCTTCTTCTCTCCGGTAGGCTGAACTCCCTTGTAGTGCCGTAAAATTTCTGATACCCGGCCGCAATGACCCTGAAAATATCTTCAGAAAAAAGAAATATAATCGTAATAATTTTGAACGTAAGGATGGCTGCTAAAAACCCAAAAGCATAACTTTTAGGCCTGCTTAAAACCCTGCCGGCTGTTTCACCCCAGGTAAATTGAAAAATAAAGTTCCCAAGTACTATTAACGACATGGCAACAAAAACAAAGTAAACCCAGGGAAACCTGGTTGCGGTCTTCAAGGCTTGTAAGGTATAGAAGCCCAAAATAAAATAAATTATTACAAAAACAATCCAGCGTAACATATGCTATTTTTTACAAATATATTTCTTTAACAGGGTATCGCTTTAGATCTTTACCATTATTTAACGCTTTGAATTAAGGCACGAACAATCTCGAAGTCTGTAAGAGCAATTTCATCATCTCTGAGATACGAGGCAGTATTCATTGAAAGTTGGGGTTTTCTATTCATGGTTTTACTAAACTTTATTCCCGAAAGGTGAATCGCTTCAAAACCTTCATTTTTAAAAATCAGTGCGTTGTGTTCTCGTATTCCTCCACCAGGCATAATAACACATTTTTCTGCCTTCTTTCTCCACGAGACCAACTGATTTATCCCTGCCTCTGCTGATTGTCTTCCTCCCGAGGTTAAAATGCAGTCTACTCCCAAATTCTCAAGTTCCGTCAGTGTTTTTAAAGGATCCGTTACCCAGTCAAATGCCCGGTGAAAAGTAAATTGTAAATCCCCGGCTGCAGCTATCAGTTCCCCTGTCCGTGTCTTATCCAGTTTACCGTCGGAATACAAAACTCCTGAAACTATTCCCGATATACCAAGATCTGCACAGATTGCAATATCTGTTTTCATAATCTGAAACTCGTCCTTGGAATAAGTGAAATCCCCGCTTCGAGGTCTAATCAAAACATGAACGGGAATACTAAGTTTTTCTGAAACTTTCTTTATCAAACCATAGGACGGAGTTATACCTCCAACCGCTAATTCTGTACAGAGCTCAATTCTGTCCGCCCCAGCTGCCTCTGCATTAATAGCAGATTGATAGGAATTAGCACATACTTCTACGATCATTTCATATATTTAGACCTATAAAAGTACGCAACCCAGCCCAGATGAAACGTAGAAAATTTTTAAAAAATTCTTCCTTAAGTACAGCGGGAATCTTTTCCGCATCCTTATTAGCTTCCTGCGAAACGGATAAGAAACCTCAGGTAGTTAATAAAATGATTAAACCTATTGTCATAGCAACATGGGATGTCCTCAACGCAACAAATAAAGCCTGGCAAGTTCTTAACAATGCTGGTACCGCTTTGGACGCTGTAGAACAGGGGGTAATGATTGAAGAAGCAGACATAAACAATCAATCTGTAGGTAAAGGGGGCAGACCGGATCGGGATGGCAATGTTACTCTTGACGCCTGTATAATGGACAAAGACAGTAATTGCGGAGCTGTGTTATATCTTAAAAATATCGTCCATCCTATTTCGGTTGCCAGAAAAGTAATGGAGGAAACACCTCATGTAATGCTTGCAGGCAAAGGGGCCGAATTGTTTGCCTACCAAAAGGGTTTTAAAAAAGAAAACTTACTCACTGAGAAGTCGAAGGCGGAATGGTTGGAATGGAAAAAAACTTCGAAATACCAACCAGTAATAAACATAGAAAATCACGATACTATCGGGATGCTCGCAATTGACAGTAAAGGAGATATTGCCGGTGCTTGCACCACAAGCGGGATGGCATATAAAATAGGAGGTCGGGTTGGCGATTCCCCAATTATCGGAGCCGGATTATTTGTTGATAATGAAGTTGGTGGAGCTACGGCCACAGGGGTTGGTGAAGAAGTTGTTCGTACTGTTGGAAGTTTTCTTATCGTTGAATTGATGAGGCAGGGTAAAACGCCTCAGGAGGCATGTGAAGAAGGAGTCAAACGCATCATATCCAAAAACAATGAGAAACTGGATTTCCAAATTGGCTTTATTGCCATCAACAAAAAAGGAGAGACCGGAGGGTATTGCATACAGCCCGGCTTTACCTACAGGGTGTATTCTGAACAAGGACATATTAATAAAACTGCAAGCAGCTATATAAGCTCTTAAATACTTTACTAAAGCACATAAACTTTGTAGTTTTGGAACTCTACAAGCACACTAAATATGGCAGACCAGAAGCGACTTTTTTTATTAGATGCATATGCATTAATATTTAGGGGGTATTATGCCCTCATAAAAAACCCCAGGATAAATTCCAAAGGAATGGACACTTCGGCAATCATGGGGTTTGTAAATTCCTTGTTCGACGTAATAAAACGAGAAAAGCCAGACCACCTGGCCGTTTGTTTCGATAAGGACGGCAGTACGGAACGCACAGAATTATTTGCAGAATATAAGGCAAACCGGCTTGAGACCCCGGACGCTATTCGGGTGGCCGTACCTATAATTCAGGACATTCTTAAAGCCATGCATATTCCCTGCGTAGAGGTATCTGGCTTGGAAGCAGATGACATTATTGGCACATTGGCAAAACAGGCAGAGAAAGAAGGATACAAAGTATTTATGGTTACGCCCGACAAGGATTTCGGGCAATTGGTTTCAGAAAATATTTTTATGTACCGCCCTTCCCGTATGGGCAATGGAATTGAAATTTGGGGAATTCCTGAAATACAAAATCGATTTGGAGTAGAACATCCCGAACAGGTTATCGACTATTTGGGCATGATGGGCGATGCCAGCGATAATATTCCCGGACTTCCGGGAGTTGGCGATAAAACCGCCAAAAAATTTATAGCAGAATTTGGCACCCTTGAAGGCCTGCTTGCGAATACGGATAAACTGAAAGGGAAAATGAAAGAGAAAGTGGAAGAAAATGCCGAATTGGGACGCCTCTCAAGAAAATTAGCTACTATTTGTGTGACCTGTGACGTTACTTTTGATGCCAAGGATTATGAACTCTCTGAACCAAATAGTGAAGAGGTACAAAAGATATTTGAGGACTTGGAATTTAGAAGGCTTAAAGAACAATTCTTAAGGATCTTCTCAGAAGAAGCCGCTGTTACAGATGAAAAAGAGAACAGTAATGAACCAAAAACAAAAAAAGAGCCCCAGGCTGCTGGAAGCGGTCAGTTTTCACTATTTGGAAGTACTGGCGATTCTCCTGCAACTTTAAAAGAATTTTCCAGCAGAAAAACCATAAATGATGTATCTCATGTTTATCAGAGTGTCTCATCAGGAATGGGCATGAAATTATTCCTTCAAAATTTAATGAAACAATCTGTAGTTTGTTTTGATACGGAAACAACTTCTTTAAATCCTCTTGTAGCCGAGCTGGTTGGAATAGCTTTCTCCTGGGAAGCCGGCAAAGGTTTTTATGTTCCTTTTCCTGAAGAACGGGAAAATGCCCAGGAATTAATTGAACAACTCCGCCCTTTTTTCGACGCTGAAAACATAGAGAAAATCGGACAGAATTTAAAATATGATATAAAAGTGCTTCACAAATATAATATTTCCGTCAAAGGAAGTTTATTTGATACCATGTTAGCGCATTACCTCATAAATCCTGATATGCGTCACAATATGGATGTGTTAGCAGAGACTTACCTGAACTATACCCCGGTATCTATAACTGAGCTTATTGGAAAAAAAGGTAAAAACCAATTGAGCATGCGTGAGGTTAGTTTAGAGAGGCAAACAGAATATGCCGTAGAGGATGCTGATATAACTTTTCAGTTAGCAAAGCAGTTTGCAAAAGAACTTAAGGAAGCTAAAACAGAAGATCTTTTCAGGAATATTGAGATTCCTTTGGTAAATGTTCTGGCAGATATGGAATTAGAGGGAATAAACCTCGACATAAAATTTCTTAATTCGCTTTCAAAAGATTTAGAAAATGATATAAAAAACCTGGAAGTCAAGATCTACAAAGAAGCTGGTGAAGAATTTAATATTGCATCTCCAAAGCAGTTAGGTGATATTTTGTTTAATAAGCTGAAACTTGTAGATAAGCCAAAAAAAACAAAAACAGGACAGTATTCCACATCGGAGGACGTGCTTTCCTATCTTGCCAAAGAACACCAAATAATTAAAGATGTCCTAAATTACAGAGGGCTGGCCAAATTAAAGAGTACCTATATTGATGCATTACCGGAACAGGTTGAAGAAAGTACTGGCAGAGTACATACAGATTATATGCAAACTGTAGCTGCCACAGGAAGGTTAAGCAGCAATAATCCTAACCTTCAAAACATACCAATACGCACCGAACGAGGCAGACAGGTACGTAAAGCCTTTATTCCCAGAGATGATAATTATCTTCTTTTGGCAGCTGATTATTCACAAATAGAACTTAGAATAATTGCATCCCTAAGTGAAGAAACAACAATGATTGAAGCCTTTAAAAATGGGGAAGACATTCATGCTTCAACCGCTTCAAAAGTTTTTAATGTACCCCTTGACGAAGTTACCAGAGATCAAAGAAGTAATGCGAAAACGGTGAATTTTGGTATAATTTACGGTGTGTCTGCCTTTGGATTGAGCAATCAAACTGATCTATCACGGACAGAGGCTAAGGAATTAATTGATACTTACTACAAGACGTATCCAAAACTGAGAAATTATATTAGCGATCAGATAGACTTTGCAAGGGAACATGGATATGTGCAAACGGTGCTGGGCAGGAGGCGTTATTTAAAGGATATAAATGGTAGCAATGCCATTGTCCGCGGTGCTGCAGAAAGGAACGCAGTGAATGCACCTATACAAGGAAGCGCAGCCGATATAATAAAAATAGCAATGATCAATATACACAGAAAGCTTAAAGAAGGTGATTTTAAAACCAAGATGCTTCTCCAGGTCCATGATGAACTGGTCTTTGACGTTTTTAAACCAGAACTGGAAGATCTGCAGATTATGATTAAAACCGAAATGGAAAACGCTTATGAGCTCCTGGTACCGTTGGATGTAGAACTGGGCATCGGAGAAAATTGGCTCGAAGCCCACTAATTATACGACACAAATAACTGCATGATGGAAACAATGTTCCCTTTTACGGCGGCTTTATTAGCTGCTATGCTTCATGTAATTACAGGGCCAGACCATCTGGCAGCGGTAGTTCCATTTGCAGTTGAATCTAAAAGGAAAGCATGGAAAATTGGCTTATCCTGGGGGATAGGGCATTTGGTGGGCATGTTGTCTATAGGCCTGCTTTTTATGGTATTTAAAGAACTTATCCCTGTAGAGCAAATCTCTGACTATAGTGAACAATTAGTAGGCTTTGTGCTAATAGGGATCGGGGTATGGGCCTTCTACAACATCTACAAAAGACAAAATAACCATGCGCATTTGCATGTGCATAGCGAGAAGGCTCCTGTAATTCATCGCCATACACATGACCACGGGCAGGAAATCACCCATGCACACCACCATAGTCCCCAACTTAAACAATCTCATTGGGCTTCCTTCTCGGTTGGGTTTCTTCATGGATTGGCAGGTATCGCGCATTTTCTTTTATTCCTCCCTGTACTCGGTTTTGAAAAACAAACCGAGGCCTTTGGTTATGTTATGGGGTTTGGAGTTGGGATAGTTTTGGCCATGACTGTTTTTGCCTTTGTAATAGGAACAGTAGCCAGCCTTTCCAAAAACGGACACAATGATGTTTTTTTTAAAGGGATCCGCCTGGCAGGTGGTCTCTTCGCTATAGTAATAGGGGTATATTGGATATTAAGCGCCTAACAAATACGTGGCAACTGCTCTCCGATAAGGGGACTTACAATACGTTTGCCTCCAATGAGACTTTGCATCACGACTTTGCCAGGGTGTTCCGCTGTAACTTCGCCCACAGAAATAGCATGTTGGCCTTTGGGATCTTTTCGCATCAGAGCCAATACCTCCGCCTCGATAGCCTTGTCTACAATCACAACAAAAACCCCCTCATTGGCAACATACAAGGGGTCCAACCCTAGGATTTCACAGGCAGCTGCCACCTGTTTTTCAATAGGAAGACTGTTTTCTATAAGTTGAACACCCTTTTCTATTTCCTCGGCGATTTCTGAAAGTATACTGGCCAACCCCCCCCGGGTAGGGTCTCTCAATAAATGTATTTGTGAACCAAAGGCGTCGAGCAGGTCTTTCACCATATAGTTCAAATTAGTGGTATCGCTTTCGATGGTCGATTCAAATTCCAATCCCTCCCTCTGAGACATGATGGCCATCCCATGCTGAGCCAGATAACCATTGATAATAATTTTATCGCCTGTTCTAATGTTAGATGCCGCAATATCAGCCCTTGGGTGTACCGCCCCAAAACCCGTAGTATTGATAAATATTTTATCGCCCTTACCTCTTTCCACAACTTTCGTATCCCCGGTTACAACCTGCACGCCACTGCCATCCGCAGCTGTCTTGATGGAATTGATAATTGTAGTAAAATCTGCCATAGACAGGCCTTCTTCCACAATAAAGGAAAGGGTAATAAATTTCGGAATAGCACCGCACATGGCCACATCATTGACTGTGCCATGAACCGCCAGCTCTCCTATGTTACCTCCTTTAAAAAAGATAGGGGAAACCACAAAGCTGTCTGTAGATACCGCTATAGGTCCCTCAATATTAAAAATAGCCCCATCGTGCTTCTGGTCTAGGTAAGGATTGCTAAATGTTTTAAAAATAAGACTATCCAGTAATTCCCTGGTCATTAACCCACCACTGCCATGGCCTAAATGTATGCTGGCATATTCCTTCTTTGTACTATCCATAATTTAGGAGGAAATTAGATTATTTGCATAATGATAATAAGCAGCACAGGCCCCTTCGGAAGAGACCATAGGGGCCCCAAGGGGATTTGCCGGCGTACAGGCCTTGCCAAACTCACTGCACTGATGGGGTTTTTTAATTCCTTTTAAGATTTGTCCTGCGATACAATCGGGGTTTTCCGGTGCGGTTATGGCCTGTATCCCGAATTTTATTTCCGCATCATAAGCCTGATAGGCTTTTTTTAAAACATAACCACTTTTAGGGATCACCCCCAGTCCCCTCCAGGCCCTGTCACCCACCTCAAATACTTCATTTATGACTTTTTTGGCTTCCGGGTTACCCGTTTCCTTTACCACCCGGGCATACTGGTTCTCTACTTCATATCGGCCTTCCTCCAGCTGCTTTACGGATTTATAGATACCCTCTACTAAATCTAAAGGTTCAAAACCTGTAATAACGATGGGAATCTTGTATTTTTCTGCCAGTGGGTAATATTCCTTCATTCCCATAATAGCACAAACATGTCCGGCTCCTAGAAAGGCTTTGATATTACAAAGTTTATCTTCCAGGATCCCTTCCATAGCCGGGGGCACCAAAACGTGCGAAACCAAGATGGCATAATTAGTTAGTCCTTCCTTTTGGGCGTGTAATACGGATAGCGCATTGGCCGGGGCCGTTGTTTCGAAACCCACTGCAAAGAAGACAACCTCCTTATCCGGATTTTCACGTGCGATTTTTACAGCTTCCATCGGCGAATAAAGTATTCTGAGGTCGCCACCACTGGCCTTGGCCTCCTGCAGGCTTTTCCTGCTACCAGGCACCCGTACCATATCACCAAAGGAACAAACAATTACATTCTGCTCTAATAACTCTACCGCCTTATCTATTAGTTGTAAGGGAGTTACACAGACGGGGCAACCAGGACCATGGATCATCTGTACTTCTTCCGGCAATAGTTCAAGGATACCATTCCGGACCAGGCTATGGGTTTGTCCTCCACAAATTTCCATAATCTGCCAGGGCCGGGTCACCGTTTGTGCGATGAGTTTGAGATACCCCTTGGTAGCTTCCAAATTTCGGTATTCATTGAGATATTTCATTATTGTTTAATTAGGTTTGCATAATACATGAGCTGACCCAAGGCGATATTCTCATCATTTGGAGAAATATTCCTATTAAAATAGAGTTTATAATCGTCTTTACCAATTTCCTTTAACATATCGACCAAAATGGCATTTTGAAATACCCCGCCACTGAAGGCAATGTGCTTAAGTCGCTGCCGGCGAGCAATCTGAAAAATTAGGGTAGCCAAGGTGAATAAAAAATTACATATTATTGCCTCCCTTGGTATTCCACGCCCTACCTCAGCAAAGATATTTCTGATAATATCAGACGTTGGTATAGTACCCGTGTCCGGAATTACAGCATACGCCTTACAATTTGAAAGTTGGTATGTCTCGATATACTGTTCCATCAAGATCGCAGCCTCTCCTTCATAAGTATTCGTATCACAAATACCCAATAGTGAAGCTACAGCATCAAATAGCCGACCTACAGAAGACGTTTTTAAAGAATTCTTGTGCAATAGGGTCTTGTAGATGTCATGGGTGCGAGAGTCAAACTTTGATTCCAGAAGGTCATCCATGCCTTCACAGGCAAGTGAAAGCAAAGATAATTTGGGTTCCTTAGCCATTTTATCCCCAGCCAGCCAATCATAGTATTCAAAATGGGTAATACGCTCCATCTTTTTCTGTTGGTAGCGGAAGAATTCACCTCCCCATATGTGACCATCGTCTCCGTAACCTGTCCCATCCCAGATAACCCCCAACACAGGAGTGTTTTGATCAAATAAATTATGCTCCCCCAATACTGAAGCAAAATGCGCCTTATGGTGTTGCACTTCATGCCAGGTTACACCCCATTGTTTAACAAGCCCTTTCCCATATTGGGTGCTTAAATAAGCCGGGTGTTTATCTACCAAAAGAATCTCCGGCTTAGTTTCAAAAAGTCGTACAAAAGTTTCAATGGTATCGGTAAAACGGTTGAATACTTCATAATGGTCCAGGTGGCCCAGATATTGGCTTAGGTAAAGAAAATCGTTGGGGTAAAATGCGATGGTACTTTTTAAATGCCCGCCCAGTGCCATAATTTTTTCGGTAGAAGAGGGAAGAGGACCATAGTAATTGGGTGCGTAGCCACGGGACCTGCGGTATATTATTTTTTGTTGAAATTTGGGAGTAAATTTTACCACAGAATCGTCTTGCGCATTAGTTATGTCAAGGTTATGATGCAGAAAATAATCTGCCACCTGGGCAAGAGAACTTTGTGCATCTTCCATATTGCTAATGATGGGTGAACCATGAATGTTACCGCTTGTAGCCACAACAGGGGTTTGCACTTCATTCATTAATAACTCAAGGAGGCCGGAATAAGGCAACATCACCCCCAGCTGGTTAAGTCCCGGCGCCAGGGCATCAAAGACTAACTGCCCTTTATAACCTATACCGGAAATAAGGACTATGGGACGCTCAGGGGAAAGTAATTCTATTTCCTGGGCCTGGGTTATACTAACTTCCCCCTGAAGCTGTTTCAAGGAAGCATACAGAATAGCGAAAGGCTTTTTAGGTCTGCGTTTTCGATTGCGCAGGGTCTGTATGGCCGTTGCATTCTGTGCATCACAACAGAGTAAATACCCACTGGTGTTCTTAATGGCAATGATGTATCCTTCCCTTATTAAAGCGGCTATTTTTTTAAAAATCCCTTGTGGATCTGCTGCTAGTTCCTTCCCTGTTGCATCGGAAAGGGAAAGTGCTATACCACAACTTGGGCAGGAGTTGGTTTGCGAATGGAACCTTCGGTCTAAAGGGTTGGTATATTCTTCCTGGCAGACCGGGCACATATGGAAGGAGTGCAGGTTAGTGTGTGCCCTTTCAAAAGGGAAAGTGTTCGTAATAGCCCATCTCGGACCACAATAGGTACAGGTAGTAAACGGGTAATAATACCTGCGGTTATTTACTTTTAAAAGCTCCTCTCGGCAGCCATCACACAAGGCAAAATCTGGCGTTAATTGCAGGTTTAGCTTACCCCCTTTTTGGGAAGGGACAATTGAAAACTCATCAAAAAACATAGCCGATACTTCTTCTATGCGGTGACCTTTTACCCTGGCTACCCCTGGCGGATTTTTTGTGAGTTCCTGGTAAAACCCCTCTATAATTTCCCGGGTTCCGTTAACTAAGACAATTACTCCTTCTTCATTGTTCGAAACGGTTCCAGTAACCTGATGCTTTTGGGCTGTAACATACACAAACGGTCTAAATCCTACCCCTTGTACCTGGCCTTGGATAATAATTTTAAAGGTCATAAATACACTAGGGATGAACCGTGGTTAATTTCCCTGACAGATCCAAAATTTGATCAATCGCCGAAGGGATTGCAGCAGCTACCTTGGGAGATAAGGCAACCGTCATCGGGGTTATTTCTTCAACAGAGATGGTGAATAAATGAATATCCGGATGTAAATTGGTAAGGTAAACTGCCTCTATCATATCCTTCAGACCAACATCATGTACACTTAGTGCGGTTGGGAAATCAGACGCAAATTTAGGACGAATTAAGTTAATGGTACCTGCCTCCTTGCCATCCATAGTCGCATCTACAAAAATAACCGTCCTGTATGCTTCAAAACAATTGAGGAGTAAGAACCCACCAGTCCCTCCATCCAGGATGTCTACATAATCGGGCAGGGTTCTTCGGGCCATTTCCTGGATCAGGTGTACACCTACCCCTTCGTCACCCATCAGGTAATTGCCTACCCCCAGAATAAGGATACTACTTGTTTTATCCTTTTCAAAGAAAAAAGCATCGCTACTTACCGCAACGGGAGGTCGGGCTAAATTGGCCATTCGCTATTTAATTTACTGTATTGCCTGTTTATTAGTTAACTGATTCGGGTTCTTTTTCTTCTGGCAATTCCACATTCGTAATATTCACTTTCTTTTTGGAAAGGCGCTCACGACTTATAAATTTATATCCACCAAACATGGAGGAAACCTCTCCCCGGCCTTCCAGCCAGTCATGGTAAAATACCAGGTAAACATGAATCAGAGTGAACAAAATAAAAAGCCAGGTAGCCGAATGGTGAATGGTCCTTACCATAAAATCACCCCCAAGGAAAGGAACTACCCAGGCAAAGAGCTTAGGAAGCCACCATCCCGACATGGACGAATAGAGGCCAAAGCCGGTAAAAACCTGGACCAGAGCAATTAGAAATAAGGCTACATACGAAAGGGCTGCCATGGTGTTATGCCCAACACTAATATTCCTCACATCCGGGTGTTTCTCATTCGCTAAAAATATATCCACTTTTAATACATGCCATAAATTGCGCCACATCTTCTTATCACGAGGAATAAAGGACTTCCAGCTAGAAAATCTGTTTCCAACAAATGACCAGTAAATCCTTAAAATCATATTAAAAAAGAAAATGTAGGCTGTACCAAAATGAATAAACCGAACTGTACCAAACCAATAACTCTCACTTGCTTCCATGTTCGACATTATGGCAGGCGGATCTGCAATGATAAAGCCTGTTATAGCAAGGGTGGTAATAGCCAGCACATTAATCCAATGAAAAATACGGACGGGTAATTCCCAGACATATACGCGTTTATAAGTTCTTGTTCTCATGATCCGTTACTTTCTAAATGTCACAACTCGAGATGTTTTGTACCTGGGAAATATGATTCCCATGTTCGTCATATAAATGCACGGCACATGCCAAACAAGGATCGAAAGAATGAATGGTCCTGATTATTTCAAGTGGCAATTCCGTATCGGCCACAGGAGTCCCGAGAAGGGTAGATTCATAGGCAGAACGTTGCCCTTTTGGGTCTCTTGGTGATGCATTCCATGTAGAAGGTACCACCAATTGATAATTGGCAGTTTTACCGTCTTTAATTCTGATCCAATGTGCAAGGGCCCCTCTTGGTGCTTCTGAAAAGCCTACCCCTTTGGATTCCGGTGCCCATTTTTCGGGTTCCCATTTGTCCATATTGGCCATACGGGTATCCCCATTTTTAATATTCTGAAGCAAGGTGTCATAAAACTCCATAGTCCAATTTGCAACCAATTGCGTTTCAATGCCTCGTGCAGCTGTCCTTCCGAGGGTAGAAAACAAAGCATCAACGGGTACATCTAAATGACTTAATGCACCATTTACAGCATCCTGAATTTCCTTATTCCCTCTGGCATAGCCTACTAACAAGCGGGCTAATGGCCCTACTTCCATGGGTTTGCCTTTCCACCTTGGAGTTTTGATAAAACTGTATTTCTGGCTGACATCTAAATGTTCATATGGTGGTTTAGGTCCGGAATAGTTGATACTGGTTTCCCCATCCCAGGGATGCTTACCTGTATCGGGTCCTTCGGTATAGTTGTCATACCAGGAATTGTTTACAAATTCTTCAATATCCTCATTTCTGTGATCTACATCGTATACCTTGGAAAGGTCTCTGTCTAAGATAATCCCCTGTTGAAATTTAAACCCAGAAACATCATTATAGCCATTGGTAGGGAAATCACCATAGCTCATATAATTTCCAAAACCTTTACCTATGGCACCCCAATCTTTGTAAAAAGAAGCAATAGCCAAAAGATCTGGTATATATACCTGTTCAATGAATTGTTTACCCTCTTTAAGAAGGCGGCCTACATAGGCCAGACGCTCGGCGTTGATGCCTCCGGGGCTTTCAGTATTGATGGCACAGGCCATACCCCCTACCAGATAGTTAGGGTGCGGGTTTTTCCCGCCAAAGATGGTATGTATTTTAACGATTTCCTTTTGCCATTCTAAGGCTTCCAGATAGTGCGCAACGGCGAGAAGGTTTACTTCTGCAGGGAGTTTCATTTGCGGGTGACCCCAGTAACCATTGGCAAAAATGCCTAGTTGTCCGCTTTCTACAAATTTGGTTACTCGTTTTTTTACATCTGAAAAATAGCCGGGCGAACTTTTAGGCCAGCTGGAAATACTCTGAGCCAGCTCGGAAGTTTTTAAAGGATCAGCCTGCAAGGCATTCACCACATCTACCCAGTCCAGGGCATGCAGGTGATAAAAGTGAACGGTATGGTCATGCATATACAGAGCACCTTCCATAATATTTCGAACCATTTCCGCATTCGGTGGAACGGTAATTCCCAGGGAGTCTTCGACCGCCCGCACAGAGGCAAGGGCATGTACCGTAGTACACACGCCACAGGCGCGCTGTACAAAAGCCCAGACGTCGCGCGGATCACGTCCTTTAACGATGTTCTCAAGACCTCGAACCATAGGGCTCGAACTATAGGCCTCGGTAATTTTACCATCTTTCACTTCCACTTCTATTCGCAAGTGACCTTCAATTCTGGTGATAGGGTCTACAACTATTCTATTTGCCATGATTTTTGTATTAGGAATCGAATTTTTTCACGTTCTGTTTACCTTTCGATATTTCGCTTTTGAGTTCCTTTCTTTTGGAAACATTCGCAGCAATTGCATGGGCTGCCAAACCTCCGGCTAATACGCCAGCCGCCACTTTACCAATTGTATCTGCAGAACTTTCAATACCAAATCCTGCAAGCCCTGTTAATCGTTCATAAAACGGACCGTTATCCCAGAAATCTTCTTCACTGCATCCTATACAACCATGCCCGGATTGAATTGGGAAACTTACCCCGTTATTCCATTTGATAGTACCACAAGCATTATAGGTCATCGGACCACGGCAGCCTACTTTATAAAGACAGTAACCTTCTTTGGCGTTTTGATCATCAAAGGTTTCCGCAAAAAGACCGGCATCGTAATAGGGTCTTCGGTAACAACTGTCGTGTACGCGTTTGGAATAAAAGGCTTTAGGCCTGCCCAATCCGTCCAGTTCGGGCAATCTGCCAAAAGCTACTACGTGTACCACAATCCCGGCCATGACCTCACCAATTGGGGGACAGCCGGGCACCCTGATGATTGGTTTATTTTTGATGATCTTATGGATGGGTGTTGCTTCAGTGGGATTCGGATAGGCTGCCTGTACACAACCATTGCAGGCACAACTTCCCCATGCGATGATGGCCTTTGCTCCCTCAGCTGCTTCGAGCAATAAGTCTTTGGCAGACCTACCTGCAATACAGCAATAATTACCGTCATCCCCAAGGGGTACGGAACCCTCTACGCAAAGAATGTATTCTCCTTTATATTTTTCCATAGTTGCCTTTTTGGCAGCTTCGGCCTGATGCCCGGAGGCAGCCATAAGGGTCAAGGTGTAATCCAATGAAATCTTGTCCAGAATAATATCAGCCACAATAGGGTGGTCTGATCGAATGAAGGATTCACTACAACAGGTACATTCCTGATAGTGCTCCCAAATAACCGGCAATCGGTAGGTGGTTTCCAATGACTTGGCAACCTGTGCAATCATTGAAGTTTCCAACCCCATATAGGCAGTGATATAGGTGGCAAACTTCATGAAATCCCTTCTGGTGTATCCTTGCTTTATGATACTTTCATAATAAGTTTCTTTTGTTTCTGTTTTTGTGGCCATGACGACATCGTATTAGCGATCCATATAAAAAGTGAAAGAAATGATAGATAGCTTTAAATTTATGGTAACCAAATTGTTAAAAAAATGATATTTGTCATGAAAATAAAAATATTATATCCCTACTATTGTAGTTATTTACGGCACAATCGCTGATTGAAAAAATACTATGCATGAGTTGTCTGTAGCATTGGGAATCGTAAAAATCGCGGTCGATGAGACCGCGAAGGCCAAGGCCAATAAGGTATCATTAATAGAACTTGAAATAGGCACCCTGGCAGGTATAGAATTTGAGTCGCTCGATTTTGTTTGGCCAGCCGCCGTGAAAGATACGGTACTGGAACATGCGGTAAGAAAAATTTACGTCATCGATGCCAAAGGCAAATGCATTGATTGTGATACTGTTTTTGAGATGCAGCATTTGTATGATGCCTGTCCAAAATGTCACAGCAATTTCAAAGGCATCCTTCAGGGAAAGGAATTAAGGGTAAAAGCGTTGGAAGTAGTCTAATTAACATTCATTATTATGTGTGGAACTTGCGGTTGCGGGAGCGAAGAAAACGGCATTAGTATACTAAGGCCTTTAGAACAAAGGGAAGATCACGGACATGATCATACCCATGAACATGGACACCACCATCATCACGATCACCATCATCACGATCACGATCATCATCACGATCATCATCACGATCATGATCATCACTCTCACGACCATATCCATACTCCTAAAAAAATACTTAAAATAGAGCAGGATATCCTCCAGCACAATGAGGTCATGGCTGCCAGAAACCGCGGGTATTTTGAGGCAAAAAATATTGTAGCCCTTAATTTGGTAAGCTCTCCCGGTTCAGGTAAAACCGCTCTCCTGGAACGCACCCTTAGTGACCTTAAAAATGAAATGCCTTTCTACGTTATTGAAGGGGACCAGCAAACGCTTAACGATGCTAACCGGATCGCTGCGCTCAATGTTCCTGTAATCCAGATCAACACAGGCAAAGGATGTCACCTGGAAAGCGATATGATTTTTGATGCAGCCAAAAAACTAAAGATGCAAGACAATGCAGTACTAATGATTGAGAACGTAGGCAATCTGGTATGCCCCTCCATGTTCAACTTGGGAGAAGATAAAAGAGTGGTCATCATCAGTACTACTGAAGGAGTGGACAAGCCCATTAAATACCCAGACATGTTCCATAGTTCAGATATCTGCATCATCAATAAAATAGACTTGTTACCATATTTGCAGATCGATCTTGAAGTCTTGAAAAACTATGCTTTGCAGGTAAACCCCAACCTACAGTTTTTTGAGGTATCCGCAACCACAGGGGAAGGCATGGAACAATGGTACAACTGGCTGCGAGCCACGGTAAAAATGATCTCGGCATAAAAAACAACTTAAACCACCTAGTATGTGTTTGGCAATCCCTGGTAAATTAATCGCAATCACCTCACAACTGGATGATACCTTCCGGCTTGGCAAAGTATCGTTTGACGGAGTCATCAAGGAAGTAAGCCTTACACTGGTACCCGAAGCCAAAATTAATGACTATATCATGGTACATGTAGGAGCTGCTATAAGTGTTATTGATGAAGTAGAAGCCAAAAAAACCTTTGATATTTTAAAACAATTGGGGGAGTTGAACGAATTAGACTCTCCTGATTTCACAACTTAATTTCAGCCGCATTGCCTTATTTTGAGCTACAAAAGGACGAATTTAAACTACCTCCGGCCTATTTTGCCGATATTGACGGGTTATTGGCTGTAGGTGGGAAAATTTCAGCTGAAAACCTCTTAAAAGCTTATGGGGAAGGCGCTTACTACTGGCATCATCCCCTAAAAAGGATACAATGGTGGTCTCCGGATCCCAGGATAGTACTATTTCCCGAATCCTATCCATGGGACGAGCAGGCCTATAAACAACTTTCCGAAAAATATGAGCTAAGCGTTAATTTGAACTTTGAAAACCTGCTGCGACTTTGTCAGGAATATTATAACCGGGAGACACAAATGGGTCCGCAATGGCTGTCTGAAAGGATGTTTCGCATATTTATGGAATTGCACCGACAAGGATACATACAGTCAATAGAAGTGTGGGATCAGGGGGAACTGGCAGGGGGTATCTTCGGAGCAACCATTGAGAAATTATTCTTCGGAGAATACCTGGTTGGCACCTCCGATGCCGTAATGAACTTCGCGGTTAGCTCCCTGGTAAAGAAACTATGTGAAAAAGGATATAAGCTAATGGATATGCAAAAGGAGACCGTTTTTTATCAGGGAATCCCCTATGAAGAAATGGCAAGGTTAACTTATGTCAGCATTTGCAAAGAGAACGCTATGGCTATATCCAACCAGGCTTTTAAACCTTGAGATCTAATATAAACAGGTATGGAATCATCTTTTAGCGAACAACTACAAAAAGGAGCGTTTTATTTAGAACAGGAGAGATTCGAAGATTCTATTCTGGAGTATACTATGGCCCTGAAAAATACCAATAACTACAAACAGAAAAGAGACCTTAATTTGGTCTTAGGCAGGTTGTACCAAAAAGCCAATAAACCTGAAAAGGCGGTGGCAGCATTCGAAGCCTCTTTAAAACTTTACGACCTCCTTGAACCGGAAAAGGAAGCTGTTGCAAAAGCAGCACTTCACAATAACCTGGCTGCAGCATATATGACACTTGATATTGAGAACGCCATCAGCCATTACAAATCCGCCCTATCACAATATAAATCGCTTGCGAGTTCGGCACAGGAAGACTTCCTTGCCCACCTGGCCAATACGCATTTTGCTTTGGCGGAGGCCTTCCTGCAGAAAGCGGCCTTAGCGCAAGCTAAAACACACTTTAAAGAAGCCATAAAAGGCTATGAAAAACTTCCAGAGTTAAAGGATATTAAGGCAAGAGCACACTATCAGCTGGGGCTTATTTATACAGAAGAATTCAATCTCTATGATGCCAAAACACAATATACCAAGGCTTTGGAAATTTATGAGAAGGAAGAAGTCTTTGGGCAGCCCGGAAATAAGCCCGTTATTGCCGCTCTGCACAACAATTTAGCTATTACTTTTAAATCCCTTGAGGAACCTAAGAAAGCTATTTCGTCCTATAAAAAGACGCTCGAGTTGTACAAGGCCCTGTCCAAAAGCCAAGCTACAGTTTTTCTTCCCTATGTAGCCGCCACTCATAGCAGCCTGGCCATTGCATTTGCAGAAATACAGCTTGTTGAAAAGGCAATAGATGAAACCAGAAAAGCTTTGGCAATTTACAATGAGCTTGCAGACTCCCATCCTGACGATTACACCCATTATCTTGCCACTTCCCTACACAATTTAGGGTTGTTTTATTTTGAGTTAAAGGCGATTGATGAGGCTGAACATTTTTTTTCAGAGGCCCTATCCTTAAGGAAAAAAATCGCCGCTCAAGCCCCAAAAGCCTTTGATGCTGATGTCTGTGCCAGTGCCCTTAATCTGGTGGAACTTAATCAGTATCTTTTGGAAAACCAACTGGATATTTCCTACAAAGAAAAAAGCCTTGCCTTGCTAGAGGATGTCAAAGAACGACTCAACACTTTTGAGGATTCCCGGCTTGTGATAAAGAATATGAAAAGTGATTGTACCTATTATCAGGAATATTTCAACACCATAAACCTGGAAAAACTTTCTTTCCAGAGGACAAAAAAAACCATTCGGGCCTTGCAGGAAGAAATCAATAGCACAATCTTCCCAAGGGAAAAAATGACCTATCAAGAACAGATCGTAAGCCTATTAAAAATACAATTTGAGCTATACCCTAAGAATGAAGAGTTAAGGCAGCTCCTTGCCTATGCCAAGAATGATCTGGGCTGGTTATACTTGCGTCTAAAGGAACCCGAGAATGCCCTAACCCAAATCCAGCAAGGTGAAGAGCTAGATGAGCGAATCGGCTCACTAAAATGTAACCGCGCCCATGCTTACCTGCTTCTAGGGCGTCTGAAAAAAGCAGAGGTACTATACCGGGAATTGATCTCTACCCATCAAGCCATATCTGAAAACTATACGGAAATCATTAGCAACGATCTGGAGAAACTTGAGGCTGACGGCATTGATACCAGCTTGATAAACAGAATCAAAAACAGGATACCCCTCCCATTGTAGTTTGACAATCAAAAAAGCTATTGAACGCAATGTGATATGTCACTTGCAGACAGCTCTTTGGTCTAGAAAATAGTACAAAAGCGGATATCCTAATATCTGAACTATCCAGTAACACGATTCAGTAATATAGATAGGAGATTCACAACTATATCCTTAATATTCAAATTTCCCTTCTCAAGGCTTGAATAGAAAGAATTTCTATTTCATCTAAAGAACAGAGTTTACAAACCAAGTTTTACAATAAATAAAAACCCTTCGTTAAAAAACGAAGGGTTTTTATTTTCAGTTGAATTTCTTATTACTTTCTTGTAAAGACCAAAACACCACCATCATTAAAATTAGCAAAATCTAATTCCGTGGCATTTACTCTCATAGTATTTCCTGAAATTTCAGCATTCACAGTAGTCTCAACCTCATTTTCATCTATATAGGTTAATACTCCTCCTTCATACATATAGCTATCTACGCTAGTGTCTTTCTGAGTTGGACATGGAACATCGAGTCCTGTACCTCCGGGATTTACGTTTATCTCCAGGTAATTTCCTGAGTTTTCCGTAATGACGCTTAGGTCTGCATTAAAAGTAATGGTCATAATAGAACAATTTATTGCAGATAAAAAGCTTAAAATATCCTGGGCGTATTTTTCATCATCACTTGCCGTACTTTCATCAATTTCCAATGCGGTTAATTCCCATGAACCAACAATATCATTATCTTGAATTGAATCATCCTTGTCTGATGAGCAGGAAAATAAAAGAGCTGCTGCAATAAAAAGAGTTAATAGGTTACGTTTCATTTTAATTGGGTTTACAAATGTTTTATTTGTTGAAAAACGTAAAAAATGGCCATATAGTATATTTAGATAGTTAGATTAGAGTACGATTTTAAAGTTCATCTAACAGCCCTTATATATTACTTTATACATTATTCTCCAAATTTTGCTTAAAATATCAGATTTAAACAGTGATCATTATTTTTAAAAATTAGAGAAATAACGGTTTGCATTTAAACTTAATAGTTGTACATTTGCAGCCCGTTAATCGGGATTGAAGTGTTTAATTAATAAAAAAAAGAAGTAGTGGATACATTAAGCTACAAGACCAAATCTGCTAATAAGAATACTGTTGAAAAGCAGTGGTTATTAGTAGATGCTGAGGGCCAAACATTGGGACGTCTTGCTTCTAAAGTGGCAAAAATCTTAAGAGGTAAGAACAAACCAAATTTTACACCACACGTTGATTGCGGTGACAATGTTGTTATTGTCAACGCGGAGAAAATTCAACTTAGCGGTAATAAATGGGAAGACAAGACCTATACTAGGTATACCGGATATCCCGGAGGTCAAAGATCAACCACTGCTCGGGAACTCTTGGATAAAAATCCTGCAAGTATCATTGAAAAAGCAGTAAAAGGTATGCTTCCTAAAAACAAATTAGGAGCTGAGCTGTTTAGAAACTTAAGAGTTTATGCTGGCACTGATCATGATCAGGAAGCACAAAAACCAAAGGCTATTAACTTAAATGACCTTAAATAGATGGACATAATTCATAAAATAGGTAGAAGAAAAACGGCTGTTGCACGCGTTTATATTTCAGAAGGAAAAGGCAACATTACCGTTAATAAAAGGACATTAGAAGATTATTTCTCTACAGCTACTTTACAGTATAAAGTAAAACAACCTTTTGCTTTAACTAATACTGTGGATAATTATGATGTGAAAGTTAATGTTTACGGAGGTGGAATTACAGGACAGGCAGAAGCAGTACGCCTGGCTTTGTCAAGGGCTCTATGTGAGATTGAGGCCGAAAACAGGGAGTTTTTAAAACCTGAAGGATTGCTTACAAGAGATCCTAGAATGGTTGAACGCAAAAAGTTTGGTCAGAAAAAAGCAAGGAAGAAATTCCAATTCTCGAAACGATAAAAATAGTATATAGTCCTGGAAGGAATTCAGGATTTTTAACCCAAGTTCATTGAAAGTCTCTTGTATAAGAGACAATTAAAAATCTAAACCTTTAGTTACTTATATTTAAGGTAACTATAAAGCAGGTAAAGATTAAATTTAGTTTAGCATCTAAATGTTGGAGGCTTTCCACTAATAAGGAATACCACTTCAACATTGCTAATTCAAAAGAACGTAAACTAAGTATTAAAATGGCTAAGAAAGCTGAAGTTAAAGAATTATTAGAAGCAGGTGTGCACTTTGGACACCTTACACGAAAATGGAATCCAAATATGGCTCCTTACATCTACATGGAGCGGAATGGAATTCACGTAATCAATTTATATAAAACGGTTGCTAAATTGGAAGAGGCTAATGAAGCCTTGTCTAAAATTGCGGCCTCTGGCAGGAAGATCCTATTTGTTGCCACTAAGAAACAGGCAAAAGATATTGTTGCTGAGAAAGTATCCAACGTGAACATGCCATACATCACAGAAAGATGGCCAGGAGGTATGTTGACCAACTTTGTTACTATTAGAAAGGCAGTAAAAAAAATGGCTTCCATTGATAGGATGAAGAAAGATGGAACGTTTAACACCCTTTCTAAAAAAGAACGTTTACAGGTAGATCGTCTTCGTGCTAAATTAGAAAAGAACCTTGGTTCAATATCAGATATGACGCGTTTACCCGGAGCCTTGTTTATAGTAGATACTATGCGTGAGCATATTGCCGTAAAAGAGGCCCAAAAATTGAATATCCCCATATTTGCTATGGTGGATACCAACTCAGATCCAAGACCCATTAATTATGTAATTCCTTCCAATGATGATGCATCTAAATCTATTGATGTGATATTAACGGAAGTTACAAATGCAATTGCAGCTGGACTGGAAGAGCGTAAATCTGAAAAGCAAGCTGGAAAAGAAGGTGGTTCTGATGAAACTACTGCCAAATCCAAAACAGCAGTTGTAGCAAAAGAAAAGGAAGAAACCGTTGCGGTTACTAAAGCACCTAAAGAAGAAAAAGCTAAAGCTGTTAAAGAAAAAGATACGCCCAAGCAAACAAAAGAAGATGCTGAGCCGAAAACTGAGAAAAAGGAAGCTGCGGCAGTTAAAAAAACAGTGAAAGCAGATTCTGACAATCTTACCAAGATTGAAGGTATTGGTCCAAAAGCAGCCGAAGCACTTACCAAGGCAGGAATTGATTCATATGCGAAATTAGCTAAAGCAAATGCAGAAAAAATTAAGGAAATCCTGACTGAAGCGAGTTCCAGAATGGCACATTTAGATCCGGGTTCTTGGCCAAAACAAGCAAAAATGGCGGCTGATGGAAACTGGGATGAATTAAAAGATTGGCAGGATAAGGCTAAGGGTGGAGTAGAATAATTATAAATTAATTGACAACTGAACACGGGCTATCGTGTTCTATAAAAATAAAATAAAATGGTAAAAATTACCGCTGCAGAAGTTAACAATTTAAGAAAAACCACAGGTGCAGGAATGATGGACTGCAAAAACGCGTTGGTTGAGGCCGAAGGAGATTTTGAGAAAGCTATTGAAATCCTTCGAAAAAAAGGACAGAAAGTAGCTGCTAAAAGAGCAGACAGAGATTCCTCTGAAGGAGCCACTATAGCTCAGGTTAATTCTGACAAAACTAGTGGAGTTATTATATCGCTGAATTGTGAAACCGATTTTGTTGCCAAGAATGATAGTTTTGTTGCCCTTGCTAATGAGCTGGCTAAACTTGCACTTGATTTTGATAGTAAAGATGATTTCCTTAATGCTAATTACAATGGCATATCAGTACAGGAAAAACTAACTGAACAAACTGGTGTAATTGGTGAAAAAATTGAAATCGGTGGCTTTAGAAAACTAAATGCTCCTTTTGTAGGATCTTATATTCACGCGGGCAATAAGATTGCAACATTGGTAGGTCTTTCGAGTGCCGTTGAAGGCGCTGCTGTAGCTGCCAAAGATATAGCAATGCAGGCTGCGGCTATGAATCCGGTTGCGCTTGATGAATCCGCAGTAGATCAATCCGTTATTGATAAGGAAATAGAAATAGCCAAAGATCAATTACGTCAGGAAGGTAAGCCTGAGGCTATGTTGGATAATATTGCAAAGGGAAAATTAAAACGTTTCTTTAAAGACAATACTCTGGTTAACCAGGATTTTATTAAAGATAGTAAACAGAGTGTTTCTCAATATATCAAATCTGTTAATCCTGATTTGAAAATTACAGGTTTTGAAAGGGTAGCTTTAGGATAAAAAACCCATTTAATGTTTAAAAAAAACCACTTTTCTTTTTGAAAAGTGGTTTTTTTATTTGATCAATTTAGTCCAATCCTGTTCTTCCAGTCAAAAAGTTCATTTACTGAAATCTTAACTATTCCGGAGAAACACTTAGCCTTTGAGCCAGGCTCTCCTAAGTTTGGATTGAGGGGTGTTTTCCAAATTATCTATGGGTACAATAGTGGTTACTTTAAGGGTTGGTGTCCCAACTTTTCCTTGCAGTATTATTTCTTCCTCACCGCGTTGAACGACCATAGTAATTTTCCTGTCGGATGTCCATCCAAAACTTTGACCAATTATAGGCCTAATGGATTCTAATGAAATAGGCATCCCATCAATACTTCTTATAGTATCACCACCCTTTGCACCAAGATCTGTAAAGAAAGTATTTAACTCAATACCGCTTCTAATAAATATCGCATCATTATTAGTTTGATCAATATCTATAAATGGTATTTCACCATTTAAGAAATAACCGCTCCGCTCCTGCATGTCAGTCATCCTCAATCCAACAGAAGTCAAAATCTCAGCATAATTCAAAGGTGTATTACCTATAACATAAATATCAAAAAATGATTTGATTTCCGGATAGGTCATTGCCACAATTTCGTCAATAATATCCCCGTCCTCAAATGGCGTGTCATTGTCATATTTTTTTGAAAGTTCCTTCATTAACCATAATACTCCTTTTTCCCCATTACTCAATTCCCTCAGCTTAATATCCAAAGACATATTTAATAAGGCTCCCTTTTCATATACATTGGCATAATTCCCTTTATATGGATCTTCCAAAACATTTCTGCTCATTGTTGTAAATGACATTGCATCATCATAGGACTTGGAGTTATTTATTTTATCTACAATTCGTCTATAGAATTCAGCCTCATCAATTAAACCTTGTTGAATCTGAAACAGGTTGGCGAAATATTCGGTAGTCCCCTCATACATCCATAAGTGTTCCGACATTTTAGGATCATTAAAATCAAAAAATTGAATTTCCTTTGAATGCACATTCAAGGGTGTAACAATATGAAAAAATTCATGTGAAACAACATCTATCATTGCTTTTTCAAGAGTTTCTATGGGCATTTGCTCAGGAAGTACCACAACGGTAGAAGTGTGATGTTCCAGGGCTCCGAATCCGGAAGCATCACTTTCGTCTAAGGTAGACAGATACAATAATATATTATATTCCTTAGTACCATCAATCTCGCCAAGAAATGCTTTTTGAGCTCTCATCATACGCTCCATACTCTCCTTCAAATCTGTGGCCAAATACATGTCATTTGGAGAGTAAACACTCAAATTAACTGTAATATCATTAATGGCAAAAGAAGCTATGTTTGCTTTCGCATATAGAATTGGATTATCTACTACTTCAAAATACCTTGAAGCAACAAAGACATCTGTGGTATTACTGGAATCATCTTGCTTTTTAATTAATGATGTTGTGGGTATTAGATCCGAAGGGGAAGAAACAATTAACTCATAGGGTACTTCCTTTAACCCTTCAAAATAACCTACAAATCCATGAAGATTCAATACAAAATTTTTGCCCTTTAAAATATTTGTCCCGGCAGGAGAAAATACCGGATCGTTTAATTCACTTTCACTATCATAAGTATCCGTTACATAATAAGCGATCTTATCTAATTTTGTTGCATCCGAGATATTCCATTCATTGGTTCCTATTGAAGTAACCAAAAGTTCATTACCCTGATAATCAATAGCCTTAAGGTCTTCTATATACTGGCCATAGTCATCTTCACTGTAAGTCCCTGGAACGGTTTTTGGAATAAAAAAAGAAATGTTTTGTTTGCTAAATGAGCCCGGGTTCATTGTTACTCTTACCCTGTCATTATCAACGTTTACCAAATCTATTGTTGTTTCGATAACTGCTTTATCTGCAGACAATACGGACTTTGTAGAACCACAACCATATAATAATACAAGGAAAACATATAGGATAATTAATTTTTTCATTTGAACCTGAGATAGTATTGTTATAAACAAGATTATTAAAATTAATCTAGATCATATGAGTTATTAGGAAATAATTAAGATGATCATTAAACCTTAACGAAGAGTTCTCATAAATATTTTTGATTATTTTTGTTTCCAAATCAGGTAAGGACAATATGTTATACAAACGAATACTTCTTAAACTCAGTGGTGAAGCACTAATGGGCAACAAGCAATACGGGATAGATGCGATGAGACTGGCAGCCTATGCAAAAGAAATTAAGGAAGTCGTAGACCTGGGGGTTGAAGTAGCAATTGTCATTGGGGGAGGAAATATTTTTAGGGGACTTGCCGGTGCCAGTAACGGCATGGATAGAGTTCAAGCGGATCATATGGGGATGTTGGCAACAGTCATCAATGGTTTGGCATTACAGAGTGCTTTGGAACACAATGGGGTACAAACAAGATTACAATCTGCTATAAAGATCAACGAAGTTGCGGAACCTTTTATCAGAAGAAGAGCAATGCGCCATTTAGAAAAAGGACGGGTAGTTATTTTTGGGGGAGGTACCGGAAACCCATATTTCACTACAGATTCTGCTGCAGTTTTAAGAGCCATTGAAGTTGAAGCTGACGTTATTTTAAAAGGCACTAGAGTTGACGGTATTTATACCAGTGATCCTGAAAAAGACAAAACGGCTACCAAATTCGATACTATTAGCTTTAATGATGTACTAACCAAAGGTTTAAAAGTAATGGATACCACTGCTTTTACACTAAGTCAGGAAAACAATCTTCCAATTGTTGTTTTTGATATGAACAAAAAAGGCAATCTTATGAAAATAGTATCAGGTGAAAATATTGGAACGGTAGTAGATCTTTAGTTTGATATAGTTTGTGTAAATAGGTTATAAAAATTTGTTATGGACGAAGATGTTAAATTTATTTTAGAGGCCACCAAAGAAAGCATGGACGGTGCTATATTACATTTGGAAAAGGCATTAGTAAAAATTAGAGCAGGGAAAGCTAATCCCGCCATGTTATCGTCGGTAATGGTGGAGTATTATGGCTCTCAGACTCCCTTGTCCCAGGTGTCAAATATAAATACTCCTGATGCACGAACACTTTCTGTTCAACCCTGGGAGAAAAATATGCTGTCCGAAATAGAAACAGCTATTATGAATGCTAACCTTGGTTTTAATCCTATGAATAATGGAGAGGTAGTCATTATTAATGTTCCCCCTCTAACCGAAGAAAGAAGAATACAATTAGTAAAGCAGGCGAAAGGGGAAGCGGAAGAAGCTAAAATAAGTGTTCGTAGTGCAAGGCAGGAAGCTAATAAAGAGATAAAGAACCTGGGGATATCAGAAGATCTTGAAAAAAACGCGGAAATTGATATTCAGGAAATGACCAACACTTACACAGAAACAATAGACAACATACTTCATGTAAAGGAAGCAGAGATTATGAAAGTCTAATTATTTATTTCACCAGATGTTTACCGGAAGTTTATGGCGTATTAACCTTAAGCTATGTGCCAATACCTTTTAAGAAGTATAAATCTATCCCTCAAAATAAATTGCAATAATGGCTACGACCACGATAATAGCACAAATGACTATTAATACACGATACAGTATAATGGCAATTCTACTATAGTTTTTCTCATCAGACATAGCATCATTTCGTTAAACCCTTTTTATTTTTAATGGAGTTTTATTTCTCCTCAATTTACATAAATTCTAAATCAAATAATACTTTGTGCTACTTATGATTCCGCTTGCTATTTTATAGGGCGTTTCTAGGTACAGTCCTGCTTGTTTTCTACCTTTGCCGCGATCAAAAAACACAATAGTAAATAAAGATTGTCCTAATTGAATTGGTCATCAGACCTAAGTGTTCATAAAAAACACATTCAATTCTTAAATAATAGTATGGTTGCGAAGATTACAAAAGGATTTTGGGGAAAGGTTGCAAGAATTATTCTTAGAAACAGAATTCTTATCCTGATTGCAATTACTGGTATCACTGTTTTCCTGGGTTTTCAATGGAAGAATATGCAATTTTCTACTTCTGAGGCGAATCTACTCCCCGATGATCACCCGCTGAATATTGCTTATGAAGATTTCCTTGAAAAATTTGGTGAAGAGGGAAATACCATTGCTTTTGCCATTAAAGACAGTTTACTTTATGAAGTTGAAAATTTTAACAGATGGAACAGATTAAGTAAACAATTGGCTGCTTTTCCCGAAGTGGACTATGTTGTATCTGTAGATAATCTTAAAGAACTTATACGAGACAAAGAAGAACAGCAATTTATTCTGCGTCCATTAATTCAACAGACCCCTCTCAATAATATTGAAGTAGACAGTCTTACCGAATATATGTTCAATAATTTACCTTTTTATGATAACCTGTTATATAATAAAAAAACAAGAACCATAAGAACACTTGTCTATATGGACAAGGATATTGTAAACACTCCTGTTCGGAAAGATTTTATTTTAAAAGACCTTCATACACTAATAAAAGATTTTGAAAAGGAAACCAAAATGGATGTTCGGGTATCGGGGATGCCCTATATACGAACAATGAACACTCAAAATATTATTGATGAAATAGGGATATTCATTGCAGCAGCTCTTATTGTTACCTCCTTAATTTTCTTTTTCTTTTTCCGTAGTGTACGAGCAACGCTAATTTCCATGTGTGTAGTGCTAATTGGAGTTATGTGGGCCTTTGGGATACTTGGGCTCCTGAAATATGAAATTACGGTTCTAACAGCTTTAATTCCACCTCTCATCATAGTAATTGGGATTCCTAATTGCATTTTTCTAATTAATAAATACCAACAGGAAGTCAAAAAACATGGAAATCAGGCTTTATCCTTAAAAAGAGTAATATCAAAAATTGGTAACGCAACACTCATGACCAACGTGACTACCGCATGTGGTTTTGCAACCTTTATTATAACAGACAGTAAACTTTTGACCGAGTTTGGTATAGTGGCATCCATAAATATACTATGCATCTTTATGCTTTCAATACTTATTATACCAATCGTGTATAGTTTTATGTACCCTCCAAAAACAAAACATCTGAAACACCTCAACAAAAAATGGATAGATGGTTTTGTAAATTGGATGGAGCATATAGTACGGGAAAAAAGGATAACTATTTATTCCATCTCTTTGATAGCACTAATAATTAGCATTATTGGGATTTATCAAATAAAAATTTCCGGGAATCTCGTTGAAGACATGCCTAAAAACACCGGCTTTTATAAAGACATCCAATTTTTTGATGAAGAGTTTAACGGAATCATGCCCATTGAAATTGTTATAGATACAGAAAGAAAAAAAGGGGTGCTAAAACCTGTTACACTGAAAAAAATGAATGAGTTGGGGGAAATGATTGAAGAGACCCCTGAATTATCCAAACCCATATCCGTTGTTAATTTAGTAAAGTATTCCAAGCAGGCTTTTTATAGCGGCATTCCTAAATATTACCAATTACCCACATCTCAGGAATACAATTTTATTATGGATGTAGCCCGAAAATCTCAGGGTAATGAAGGGTTAATTGAAAATTTTGTCGACAGCACTGGGCAGGTTGCCAGGATTACCACTTTCATCAAAGATGTACCGACAGACAGAATGGAAGAAATTGAAAAATCGATGCTAGATGAAATCAAGAAGATTTTTCCGGCCGATCGTTTTAATGTTTATGTGACCGGAAAAGCATTACTTTTTTTAAAAGGCACTAAATATTTAGTAAAGAATTTAGTGCTTTCTTTATCTCTTGCTATTGGTTTAATAGCTCTATTTATGGCTTATTTATTTCGTTCTTTCAGAATGATCGTTATTTCTTTAATTCCAAATCTTTTACCCCTGGCTATTACTGCAGGTATTATGGGTTTTGTAGGTGTGCCCATTAAACCTTCAACGATATTAGTTTTTAGTATCGCATTCGGGATTTCAGTAGATGACACCATTCACTTTCTGGCGAAATACAGGCAAGAACTGACCGCTAACCATTGGCGAATTCAAAAATCGGTTTATGCCGCCTTGCGCGAGACCGGCGTTAGTATGTT
The DNA here is from genome assembly GCF_049669105.1 of Eudoraea sp. Taxonomy (NCBI): domain Bacteria; kingdom Pseudomonadati; phylum Bacteroidota; class Flavobacteriia; order Flavobacteriales; family Flavobacteriaceae; genus Eudoraea; species Eudoraea sp. The sequence continues at coordinate 9,416 of NZ_JBATKE010000098.1, read as the reverse complement.
TTATACTTCTATTGTCCTTTTCTTTGGCTTTTCGGTATTTACAATTTCGAGTTTTGGGGGAACTGTAGCACTGGGTGCATTGGTTTCTGCTACATTACTCTTTGCCATGTTGGCAAATTTAATTTTGCTTCCTTCACTTCTTCTTTCATTAGAACGGAGTATTGCAAACAAAGAAGTTCTCAAAAAACCACAAATAGATATTCTTCCCAAGGAAGAACTACCCAGAAGTGGCTTGGAAAATTAAGTTGTAGGTTCACGCCAGGTATTTTATAAACGGTTTAGAGCCAAATATTTTTACCAAAAAGTTATCTTTGCCATTCAAATTCAGATTTGATCTCATATGAAATCATACAGCATTAATGAGCTACTTCAGTTACCACCTTTAAAACAGGAGGTAGAAGTAAATGGGTGGGTCAAAACATTTAGAAGCAATCGTTTTATCGCTTTAAATGATGGCTCTACCATTAACAATATCCAATGTGTGGTTGATTTTGAACAATTCAATGAAGACTTACTAAAGAATATTTCAACAGGTGCTGCTTTGAAAATAAAGGGGGTCTTGGTGGAAAGCTTGGGAAAAGGACAAAACGTTGAGATACAAGCACATGAAATCTTTGTTCATGGCGTATCTGACCCGGATAGTTATCCTATTCAACCCAAAAAGCATTCAATGGAGTTTTTACGGGAGCAGGCACATTTGAGGATACGTACGAATACCTTTGCAGCCGTCATGCGTGTCAGATCTGCCCTCTCATTTGCGATTCATTCTTACTTCCGACAAAACGGTTTTTATTATTTTCATGCTCCAATAATTACAGGTTCAGATGCAGAAGGAGCAGGTGAAATGTTTAGAGTTAGTACACTGGATCCAAAAACCCCGCCATTGACAGATAATGGTGAGGTGAATTATAGAGAAGATTTTTTTGGTAAGGAAACAAATCTAACGGTCTCAGGGCAGCTCGAAGCCGAAGCCTATGCCATGGGATTGGGCAAGGTATATACTTTTGGTCCAACTTTTAGGGCAGAAAATTCCAATACTTCTAGACATCTCGCAGAGTTTTGGATGATTGAACCTGAAATGGCTTTTTATGATCTTACCGATAATATGGATCTGGCAGAAGATTTTATTAAAAATATCATCTCTTATCTGTTAGAAAACTGTGAAGAAGATTTGGCATTCCTTGAAAAAAGGCTTCTCGATGAAGAAAAAACAAAGCCTATGGCCGAACGAAGTGAAATGGGGTTAATAGATAGGTTGAAATTTGTAGTGGATAATGATTTTAAAAGAATTACGTATACCGAAGCAATCGAAATATTAAGGAATAGCAAGCCAAACAAAAAGAAAAAATTTCAATACCAAATTGACGAATGGGGTGCAGATTTACAAAGTGAGCACGAGCGCTATTTAGTAGAAAAACATTTTAAATGTCCAGTTATTTTATTTGATTATCCAGCTAAAATAAAGGCGTTTTATATGCGTTTAAATGAAGACGGCAAAACAGTACGAGCCATGGATATTCTATTCCCGGGAATCGGAGAGATAGTAGGTGGGTCTCAGCGTGAAGAAAGACTGGACGTCTTAAAAGAAAAAATGGCCGCTTTGGGGATCGATGAAAAAGAACTTTGGTGGTATCTAGATCTAAGGAAATTTGGAACTGCGGTTCATAGTGGATTTGGACTCGGTTTTGAGCGAATGGTACAATTTGTTACCGGAATGGGTAATATAAGAGATGTGATCCCTTTTCCAAGAACACCACAAAACGCAGAGTTTTAAAGCCTAAATCGTTACATCATATTAATTCTTTAACTTTATAGATAGGAAAAGAATACAAGCTTATGCTCAAACAACATTTACAGTTTAAATTATCGCAAAAGCTATCTCCTCAACAGATTCAGTTGATGAAGCTTATTCAGCTTCCTACACAGGCATTTGAACAACGAATAAATCAGGAACTTGAGGAAAATCCGGCCTTAGAAAGTGGCAAAGAAGAAAAAAATTCATTAGATGACGATTTTAGTGAAGACTATGAAGGGGAATCAGATAGTGAAAGCATAGGTGCAGAAGATATTAATATTGATGATTATTTAAGTGATGATGAAGTGCCTGATTATAAGACAAGGGCTAATAATTATAGCCCGGATGATGATGAAAAGAGCATTCCATATGCGGCCGGTATCTCGTTTAATCAATACCTAATTAATCAATTAAATACAGTATATCTTAATGACCATGAATGGGCTATTGCCGAATTTTTAGTCGGTAGTGTTGATGAGAGTGGTTATATACGAAGACCTTTAGCTGATATTGCAGACGATTTGGCGTTTACCCAAAACATCCATTGCGAAGAGGCGGATATAGAAAGGGTTTTAAAAATTGTCCAGGAATTGGATCCACCTGGCGTTGCTGCAAAAACATTAGATGAGTGTCTCATTCTTCAGCTTAAACGAAAAGAGAGAACACCAAATATTGAATTAGCCATCAACATTCTGGATAAATCCTTTGAGCAGTTTACCAAAAAGCATTATAACAAACTGCTTCAGAAATATGATATAACTGAAGATGAGCTAAAAGAAGCTGTATCAGAAATTGAAAAGTTAAACCCTAAGCCAGGTGGATCGTATGCTGGTAGTAATAAGGTTATTGAACATATTGTTCCGGATTTTTCTATTAAGATAGTGGATGGAGAACTGGAATTGACCTTAAATGGAAGAAATGCTCCTGAACTTCATATTTCGAATGAGTATAGTAATATGTTAGCTGGTTATAAAAGTGCTAAGGATAAGTCCAAGTCACAAAAAGATGCTGTAATGTTCATCAAACAGAAGTTAGATTCTGCAAAGTGGTTTATAGATGCCATAAAACAGCGGCAACAAACGCTCTATATCACTATGAATGCAATAATGCAATATCAAAAAGAATACTTTCTTAGCGGTGATGAACGCAAATTGCGACCAATGATCTTAAAAGATATTGCAGATGCTATTCATATGGATGTATCCACAGTATCACGAGTAGCCAATAGTAAATATGTTGATACTCCCTATGGCACCAAATTAATAAAAGAATATTTCTCGGAATCAATGAAGAATGAAGAAGGGGAAGATGTCTCAACTAGGGAAATCAAGAGTATATTGGAGACTGTAATAAGCGATGAAGAAAAGAAAAAACCACTTACAGATGATAAATTGGCAGCCTTGCTAAAAGACAAGGGATATCCAATTGCCAGGCGAACCGTAGCTAAGTACAGAGAACAATTGGGTATCCCTGTAGCGCGTCTTAGAAAGCAGATTTAATGAAACTGTTTTTCAAAATAATTTCTTATTTATTCCATCCTATTTTTGTGCCTATTGCCGGCACCATTACTTATTTTGTTATAACCCCGAAATACAGCCCACTTGAACTTCAAAGTGGCAACATATTACCTATTTTCATACTTACTATCATCATTCCGATTATTATCTTTTTTATTTTGAAAAACCTGGGAGTTGTAAGTTCAATTTTTTTACCGGGCACAAATGAACGTAAATATCCTTTGATGATTCAAATTGCCCTACTCCTAATGATAATAATAAAGGTAATCCCCAATAATTACACCCTTGAAGTGAATTTTTTCTTTGTAGGCTTACTCAGTGCTACTATGGCCTGCCTTTTTTTGATTTTTTTTAAATTTAAAACCAGTTTACATATGGTGGGTATGGGCAGTTATCTTATGTTTTTAATAGCCCTGAGCATTCATTTTGAAATTAATATAATTATTGCCATAAGCCTTTTTACCCTCTTAACGGGAATTCTAGCTACCGCCAGGCTCTATCTCAATAGGCACAGCAGAGCAGAAGTATTAATAGGTTTTCTAATTGGATTTGGGTCCCAATTATTGATTATCAAATTTTGGCTATAGCTTTATAAAATATAAAAGATAATTCCAATTCTTAAGGGTCGGAATTCAATTGAATCTCCCTCAACAGTGCTTACATCATTGTTAAACAAATTACTTAATGCATAATAAGCATGCACATTAAAGGTACTATAGCCAAAATTAAGCATTACTCCATATCTAAAATTACGGATATCGGAGTTATTAAAAGAAATCTTTGCTGAATTAGAGACAAATTTGGATCTACTACCTACAATATAACCCAATTTCATTCCTGCATAAACTCGCCAAAATTTGTATTCACTGGGTGTGGATGTACGCCATCTGAGTTCTATAGGCATTTCAATCACATGTGTATCTAATTTATTGCGCTTATAGGATACATCAGAATCAAGTACAATATATTCCAGACCACTCTCGGTTTCATTCACAAACAAATTCGTATAATACGTATTATATGCATAACCAAGACCCACACCTATTCCAAAATTTCTACGACTGTTTAAGGGAATATCCTTTATAAATCCGCCTACTAATCCGTAAGAAAAATTTCCCTGAGTAACTCCATCAGGTTTATTCAGTATAAAGTTATACGTTATACCAAGATAAAATTGATCTTCCAGGTATTTAAGATCCTCAACCTCAGCATTCTCCTGTGCCCAAAGAGTTATCGTGCAACCCAAAATTAAAAATGGTAGATAGCGCTTCATATTAAATTAAAGGTAAATAATAAACGAAACCAAGCGTAAAAAAAAGCGCTTCAAAATATATTTTGAAGCGCTTTTTACAATTATATAAGTATGAAAGTTAATTCTTTACTGCAAATTTCTAAAAGCATCACCCTCATAGGTTGTATAATTAACCTTTAGAGCGTTTACTTTTCGTAACTCTTGTTTTATATCCGATATAAGACCCATATTGGCATCTTTATCCACTTTAAGAGCAGTAGTTAAAACATTCTGCAGTTCCTGAGATTTTTTAGCTCTTTCCTGCAAAATAAAATCTCCAACTTCTGAAACGTTTGCAAATTTATCATTCAGTTGTATTTTTGGTTCAGTACCAAAAACCTTCTGATATTCTCGAGTGGGTTTACCCACATAGATGTACAATACCCTATCCTTTTTTTCCAACTTCTTTACCTCACTAGCATTTGGCAAGGTATTCTGAACCATTAACGAGCTGTCTTTCATTACGGTTACCGTCATAAAAAAGAACAATAGCATAAAAACAATATCTGGTAAGGAAGCCGTAGATACCGCGGGTAAATCCCCATCTTTTTTCTTATTAAATTTTGCCATAATTATAACTTAACTCCCGGTTAATTACTAGTTGATGTTTCTGCCTCGGACAATTTTTGAGGAAATATTTCCTGCACTTTTTGAACCTTTTCTTTTAAATCTTCCCTAATACCAGATGGTGTTTCAGGATTTAGAAACTCAGATTCCATTTCCGTAAAATCTCTTCCATAAAGACGTTGTGCTTCTCTATTTCGAAGATCATTGTAGGCACCTACCAACTCATTTTGCACCGTTATATAAGTGCCATACTTGGTTTCTCGATCATTTTTTAGAGATATTATAGCTTTTGTTGGATTATCTGAAGAACTGGCATCCCTTTTACCCTTACAGAAATTGCAACTACCATCACCTCCATTATCTAGAAATGCTATAGCTCTCGCCCTAAGCTGTTTAAGATCTAGTAACTCTTCTTCAACCAGCAACTGACCATTTTTGTTGATATTAACCGTAAAAATATTCTTTTGCTTAATGACAACATCTGTGTCTGGCGGCTCCATCGGCGGAAGCATCCTGTCCAACCCCGCATCTGTTTCAATAGTAGTAGTTACTAAGAAAAAAATGAGCAGTAAGAAGGCTATATCTGCCATAGATCCTGCATTAACTTCTGGTGGTCCTCCTCTTCTAGGCATAGTTTAAATGTTTTTATTTGTTTGTCATATTCTTAAATGCACCCAAGGCCATAGCTACAAGAGCTATAAGGACAAGGAGAAAAAACATATTGAGACCAGTCCCAATTCTTCTTATCGTAGTTTCTGAAGTTGCAATACCCCTGTTGGCCATTTCTTCAATACTGACGTCCGTGCCACTTGCAAGAACATATGAAATGATAACAACCACTATAAATCCACCAATAACCATAAGGGTTTTTTTCAGACTTTGAGGATTTGCAAATAAACTCTTTAGTGTAAATAATAGACTCACAGCCACTGCAATTGCCAATAGAATATAGGTTATAATGAACATAAAATTCATCGCCCCACTTCCTACTGCTTCCGAAGCAGGAACATCTCTTCCTGGCAGTTGATACCACAGTATCGCAGATAACGCTCCTAAAACAACCAATACTATTTTAACTATTTTATTCATAATATTTATTATTTAGTGTGCGATTTATTTTTTGTGGTCTACCAACATATCGATCAATGAGATAGACGAATCTTCCATGTCATTTACAATACTATCTATTTTAGCGATAATATAATTATAGAAAATTTGAAGAATAATAGCCGTTATCAGACCAAAAACCGTGGTTAATAACGCAACCTGAATATCCCCTGCAATTAACGAGGCACTAAGGTTACCAACCGCGCTAATTTTTTGGAAGGCCTGGATCATACCAATAACCGTTCCCATGAACCCTAACATAGGTGCAATAGCTATAAATAAGGATAACCAGGAAACATTTTTCTCTAACTGTCCCATCTGAACACCACCGTAAGCGACAACTGCTTTTTCAGCTGATTCAATACTTTCACCGGCTCTATCTAAGCCCTGGTAATAAATAGAAGCAACCGGTCCTTTTGTATTTCTACATACCTCTTTTGCAGCTTCGATACCTCCTGAAGCAAGAGCATCTTCTACTTGTTGCTTTAATTTAGTAGTATTGGTACTTGCCATATTCAAATAAATGATTCTTTCAATAGCAACAGCCAAACCTAAAATCAAACATAAGAGAACAATCCCCATAAAACCAGCTCCACCTTGAATAAACTGCTCTTTTAAAACCTGGGTAAAACCTTTGGTTGATTCATCCATTGCCTCGTCCTGAAGCATTATTGTAGCCGTAGCCACAGTTGTAGATAAATTAGAAACTATTGCGTTCGCTTTTGCGCTTACCGTATTTGTGCTTAGAACAAATAACCCGGCCATGGCCAGGATCGAGAATAATCTTTTCATTTCTTTCAAACTTAAATTTAGTTAGTTAATAGGGTTAAAGATAAAAAAAAAATACAATTAAAAAATTAAAACTTCGTACTATTAGAAGGCTGATGCTATTGAATTTCCCAATTCCTTCATATTAGGAATAAAAAAGATGAATTTAACTTCTTTATAAACCTAGTGTAAAATACTAATTTCTTGTTTATGGCAGAGAGGAAGGGATTCGAACCCTCGATACACTTTTGGTGTATACACACTTTCCAGGCGTGCGCCTTCGACCACTCGGCCACCTCTCTATCCTGTAAATAACAGGGCGAGCAATTAACAAAAAAAAAACTGGTTTAAAAAACTTTAACCACTTAATTTTAGGTCAATTCTCCTCGCAGTGAAGTTTCAAAAATTGTTCTAAACGATTTATGTGAAACACCACTACCCAAAAGGTACATAAGTTTTGTAATTGCAGCTTCAGAGGTGATATCACCTCCATCGATAAGTTGTAATTTCTTAAGCTCTTCACTCGTACTATATCGACCCATAATTACTGAGCCCCCTGAGCACTGAGTTACATTGACAATATGTAATCCTTTCTTTATAGCTTCCTTTAGATCTGACAACAACCAATCGTCAGTAGGTGCATTGCCTGCACCATATGTTTCAAAAACCAAGGCTTTTAAGTTTGGCGTGTTCAATATTGCCCTTAACAATTCCCGACTAAAACCTGGGAAAAGTTTAAAAATTGCAACATTGGTGTCCATCATTTTATGGACCGTTAACTTTTTACTCTTCTGATTTTTTAAAAGATAATTATGATTGATCTTTAAATGAACCCCTGATTCCACAAGAGCGGGGAAGTTCAATGATGTGAATGCCTCAAAGTGTTCCGCATTAATTTTAGTAGTTCTGTTCGCACGGTATAGTTTATATTCAAAATACAGACATACCTCCTGTATTACGGCTTGGTTATTTTCTTGCAAGGCGGCTATTTGAATAGAAGTGATAAGATTTTCCTTAGCATCTGTACGAAGATCCCCGATCGGTAATTGTGAACCTGTGAAAATTACGGGTTTAGAAAGGTTTTCGAGCATATAACTCAAAGCAGATGAAGAATAACTCATAGTATCACTGCCCTGAAGAACAACAAAACCGTCATACCTGTCGTAATGCTTCTCAATTATGGTAGCTATAGAAACCCAATGTGAAGGGTCCATATTGGAAGAATCAATTGGTTTTTTAAATGATATACTTTCAATTTTACACTCCAACTGACTTAATTCCGGGATATTACTTACTAGTTTATTAAAATCAAAAGCTCTTAAGGTTCCTGAAGCGTAATCTTTAATCATTCCTATGGTGCCTCCGGTATAGATAAGTAATATGCTAACTTTTTTGCTCATTCAGCTAAGTGATTTTATGTTTATACTATTATGGTATATATGCTTAAAAGTTAAAAAGTACTATATCCCAAATACCTCTTTTGAATTCTGTGTTGTAATATTTGCAATCACTTTTTCATCCTGATGATAGATCTGTGAGAGTTTTTTTAATACTTGTAGTAAATATACACTTTCATTGCGTTTACCTCTGTAAGGTTCAGGTGCCAGATAAGGACTATCTGTTTCCAATACAATATGATTTAAGTCAATCTTGTTTAAAAATGTATCAATTTTTCCGTTTTTAAAGGTAACTACTCCCCCTATTCCCAGCTTCATATTATAACCTAATGCCCTTTTAGCTTGTTCTTCTGTACCGGTAAAACAGTGAAATATCCCAAAAAGATCTTCTCCTTTTTCTTCTTCGAGCACCTCAAATATTTCGTCGAAAGAATCCCTGCAATGAATTACTATAGGTAAGCCATACTTTTTCGCGAGGTGTATTTGAAATTTAAATGCCTCAAGTTGTTCGTTTATATAAGTCTTATCCCAATAGAGATCTATTCCTATCTCGCCTATGGCATAGAATGGCCTTTTTGATAACATATGTTCAACATGCAGGAGCTCTTCTTTAAAATTCTCTTTTACATGAGTTGGATGTAACCCCATCATCAGAAAGATGTTTTTGGGGTAGTGCAGTTCAAGGTCCAACATTGATTTGGTATAGGAAGAATCAATAGACGGAATGAAAAAGCGTTCAATTCCGTGGTCAATGGCATTTTGTATAACCGTATCCCTGTCCTCATCAAAGGCTTCACTATATAAATGGGTGTGCGTATCTGTAATAATCATAGAGCAAAAATAGAATTATCTTTGTCAAAAAACATATTAGATGGGCAATCTGAAAAAAGTTTTAAAGAATAAAGGATATTCTAAAATTCCCCTGATTATAAGCGGCACGAATCATTTGGAGATTAATGCCAGTATTAATGGAA